>CANQJJ010000007.1 GCA_947624215.1 uncultured Clostridia bacterium | reverse complement strand
TTAAGTTTGAATTGCGACAAATTGCCTGATATCTCGGATTTATGGCAAATGTATTTCAATGGACTTTTGCGCAAAAGCATTCACTGGATGGATCAGCAAGAATGGCGATTAATAAGCTATGAACAAGATAATAAAGCAAAAAATATTCCTTTCTTTAAAATTAAAAAAGTATATTTGGGCAACAAGATGCCTTGCGATGAGCGTAATAAGATTATAGGCATCTGCAAAGAGAAAGGATATCCTTATGTCGGAATTAAGCGCCAGCCAAACAGTTTTAATTTGACAGATTGTCCTTATGATTGCGCAATGAGCCAAAATAAAAGTCAAGAGTGAATTGATATTTATAGCATTATTCTAGCTACCATTTTGCCTTTTCTTGCCATTAGTTCAAATTCGGATGCCGACGTGCCGCCAAGAGCAACTCGCTTGAACGTGAGTTCAAGCGAGTTGCTGTAATAAAAACCCTCAGACGTTCCAAGGGTTCTCTATTACAAAAGGCTGAAAGGTTTGCTGCCTTTTAGTCTTTTTATATTTATGCATCTTGATTCTGCGCATTTTTGTTCGTGCGGGCGCTATACACGAAGTCTTCCTCTATGTCTAAATCATAGATTTTCAGAAGTTGACGAATAAAGCAAACACAGTCGTATGCCGAATAGCCGGTACTTATATAGATCCCGGTCCCCTTTTTCAACTCATGAGCACCCTTTATGGCTTTTTCGTCGTAAGAGAAAACAGGAATTTGCCATCCGGGGAACACTTCATTGTTTTTTGCCATGCGCTCGATGATGGAATTGTCAAGTTCATAAAGCCTGATTGCAACGGACCGAACCATGCCGGCAAAACTGTCTATGTTGACGCGCTCGCCGAGTAATTCATAGTAATTCACGATCTTGAATGTTGCATTGCGAGGCTCCGTGACCTTATATTCTTGGTATCTCGGATCGCTGAAATCGATCTTCGTTTCCGGAGCAACAATGGGAAACAATTTGAGGATCGTATCCGAAAGACGAGCTGCGCGGGTCTTGATCGTACCTTCATCCCATTTTTCCCGATCCAATACATCTTTGTAAAGAATCGTGATATGGGTCGGCGTCTCCGGGCTTTGCAAAAGTTTCTTTTTTTCATCGAAAGGCTTGTCCCCGAGCTCCCCATTGTATCCCGTTAAGGTAAGATTGCCAAGCGTATGTAGGTAGCGGTCGTGAACGTACTCCCAATTATCACCCAGCATCGTTCGCCAGCTTTGAGACAGATTTTTATTCTGCGGCATGATATGCTCTATGCTGAGCGATGTCGTAACGATCTTTTCTTTGCTCTGGTTTTCTACTGCAATAAGCAGATATTTGCAGAGAGCATTTTTGCGATAAAGGTTTCTCTCTTTGAGTGCCAGCGCGAAATCTTCGTCATCGGGTATGCAGTCTTTTGATGTCAACTGTGTCAGGAAAGAAACAACGGCATCATAGTAATGTTCTTTGTTTTCTTCTCGATTGAAAATACGAGAGTACAAAGTCTTATAAAGGCCGCGCAAAGAGTTCGAGCCGACTTCGCAGATAAGTCTTCGAATGCTGTAATTGAGCAACAGATGAAGAACCTTGGAGAGTTCAGACTCGCTGATTATTTTTGCTTCGAAATCATCAAACACACGGAACAAAAACAGGTACACCGTCGTCTGGTTCAGCTTTCTCAGACCGTCCAACGCATTGTTGACTTCGTTCCCCAGTTCCGAGCTGCCCTTGAGGAAGACAGAATATTGTTTGGCATATCGGAGGATCTCTGACAGCATGGACTCGCTGGTGTATTTGTTACTGTGGAACACGGATTTGAAGTCATCATATGCTTCCTTCTCACGGGTAAATCCATCCAGTTTGAGGTTGAGATAATCCAAAAAGAATGCGGACATCTGGTCTTTGGTGAGCATCCGCTCAACTTGAAGCCAATAATCTTCGTAAAGCCTGTCCTGATCCGCTTCTGTCATCAAGACAAAATTCCTGATTTTATCAGCCAGGCTGAGAGGTACGCCTGTGGAATTGATGCGTTCAAAGATTTCCTGTTCCTTGCCCTTTTCTTCCTCCTCAAGCTTTATTGTGGCACAAGTCAAATGTTCAATGCCATCATAGATCTTCTCAATGCTGAGTGTATCATCTTCTGCGAGCGCCTTTCGAGCGAGCTTGCAGAACAAGTCATAGTTCTGATAAATTCCGCTGGATTTATCCATCTCATCTACACGATTCTCCATGAGCAACATGAGCTGTTGGTTGTCGCTCTTGATCGGCTTGAGCTTCAGCTTGCTGGAATCATCTATGTTGTATTGCTTAAACTTGTCCTCATTGAACATAAGGGATCGGAGCGTCTCTTTCTCTCTCTCCGTTTCCGCAACATCAATGAGAGCCTTCAAGAGAATATAAATGGTAGTGAGACGCTGCTGCCCATCAATAATGATATAGTAGTCTATTTTATTTTCTGTTTTGAGCAACTCATAAACGACTGACCCGGTGAAATGATAACGGTCGAGCTTATGTGCCTGGATAATGTCCTCAAACAATTTTTCACACTGTTCACCAGACCATTCATAGTTTCTTTGATAGACGGGAATTGAGTATTGTCTCAAATTCTTGTCGATGAAATCATTGATAAAACTGCCCTTGTCGATTTTCATCATGCTACCTCGCATTCCTAAATTGACTTTTATATTTTATCATAATTAAAACAATAGCGCATGGGGCACAGGAAATATTTCAGCAAAAACTTTGACGCCAAGGGACGCTTACACGGGCCCCGTGCCACCCCACCCCCCTACCCCCTCCCATGGAGGGGGCATGCTCGGGTTAGGCTTGGGCGCCAAGAGGCGCTTACACGGGCCGGGACGGAATAAGACGCTATCTTAATCGTACATCTCCGTCTTGGGGGGGCGGGTGAAGAGGGCGGATATGGCCTCACGGCAACGCGTGGCGTCGTCACCTTCCCCGTAGCAGACCTTGTACACCGCGTCCGTGATGGGCAGCTCCACCCCATACTTCTCTTCGAGCAGTTTCATGGCCTTGGAGGTCGCCACGCCCTCCGCAAGTTTCTCAAACCGCTGCCCCTTGGCGAGCATCTCCCCGTAGGTGCGGTTGTGCGAATAGGGCGAGAAGAGCGTGGTCTCGTAGTCGCCGAGGTGGGCAAGCCCATAGGCAGAGAGTTCGTTCCCCCCCATCGCCTTGATGAGGCGGGCTACCTCCCGTGCCCCGCGCGACATGAGCGGCCCTTTCAGCGGCACACAGATGACGTCTAAGACGCCCGCCGCGATGCCCATCACGTTCTTGGCCGCCGCGCCGATCTCCGTGCCGATGAGGTCCTCCCCGTAATAAAAACGGATGAGGTCGGAGCGGAATTCATCGGCAAGCGCGCGCTTCAATTTCTCGTTCGCAGAATCAATGACCATGCAGTTGGGAATGCCGGCCACGAAGCTCTGAATGTGCCCCGGGCCGACCCAGACCGCGATTTTTTCGGGCGAGATACCGCTCTCCACGAGGATCTCCGAGAGACGCTTGCCCGTCTCCACCTCTATGCCCTTCATGCACAAAACGAAGACCTTGTCGCGGACATGGTAGTGGGCAATGCGCTCCATGAAGCCGCGGAGGCCCTGTGAAGAGATGGAGATGACGATGATCTCGGCAAAGGTCACGGCCTCTTCAAGGTCACAGGAGAGCTTGATTTTTTCATCGAGTTTGACGTATTCATTGCCGCCCGTCTGCTTTAAGATCTGATAGGAAGCCGAGTCCTCGGGGCCCCAGCTGATGACGTCGTTGCCCCGCCGCGAGAGATACCACGCGATGAACGACCCCCACCGGCCGCAACCCAAAACTGAAATTTTCATATTCATCCTCCTTGATGTGGTACTGCGTGTGAAGCTTGACAGCGGACATGGTCCCCTCTTGCTGTCCCTGTAAGGTCGCAAAACGCGTTCTCGCACATCAGCACAGTGTGCTGTGGGCGACGTTTGCGGTGAGAGAGCGCATCGGAAGGCGCGAACGGTGACCGAACGCGCGAGGCTTCTATTGGTATTCCAAGCGCGACACGAGCCGTAGGCGAAGTAACGCGGGACTCTACCCGCGTGAGACAGTGGAGCACTGTCCTTGTGCGCCGAAAGGGTTTCCCTCCTTGATTCTATGTGCGTAAAACCCCTCACCGCCGAAAGGGCATCGGCGGAGCTCCCCTTACAGGGGCGCCGAGGGAGCGCTTACACGGGCTTGGGCGTAGTAAGATTCTTCGCGGATGAGCTATTCGCTCTCATCCATACTCGTTCGGCTCAGAATGACGCTTCGATTGGGCCGTTGCGGCTACCTCGCGGGGCGCCAAGGGGGCGCCAAGGGGCGCTCACATAAGCTATACCCTACATCTCTTTGCGGTCTTTCAGGGCGCGCTCGAGGGTCACTTCATCCGCATATTCCAGCTCGCTGCCGATGGGCACACCGTGGGCAATGCGCGTCGTCTTCACCCCCAAGGGCTTCAAAAGTTTTGCAATGTACATCGCCGTTGCGTCCCCCTCCACGTCGGGATTGGTCGCAAGGATGACTTCCTCCGTGCTGTCTGTGATGCGCGCGAGCAGTTCACGGATGCGGATGTCGTTGGGCCCGATCCCGTTCATGGGCGAGATGACCCCGTGGAGCACATGGTAAACCCCGTGGAAACTGTGCAATTTTTCAAAGGCCACGACGTCTTTGGGCTCCTTGACCACGCAGATCTCCTTGGCCTCGCGGCCCTTGCAGATGGGGCAGATCTCCTCCTCCGAGAAGTTGCCGCACACGCTGCAAAACCGCACACGGCGCTTGACGTCCACGAGCGCGTCTGCAAATGCGCGCGCCTCTGCCTCGGACATGGCTATGACCTTGTATGCGTAACGCTGTGCCGTCTTCTTCCCCACGCCCGGGAGCTTGGAGAATTCGTTCATCAGCCGCGCGATGGGTTCGATGAAGACGTCCATCAAAGAAGCCCTCCGAGCCCGCCAAGGCCGCCGCCCAAGCCGCCACCGAGCGCACCGAATTTCGCCATCTTCTCCTCATAGACGGCGTCCGCCTTCTTGTAGCCGTCTAAGATCGCTGCGAGGATGAGGTCCTCGAGCATCTCGCTGTCCTCGGGGTCGATGACCTCCTTGTCGATCTCGATGCCGTCGATCTTCTTCTTGGCGTTCATGTACACCACCACGGCCTCGCCGCCCGCGGTGCCCACGATCTCCCACTCGTCGAGGAGCTTTTCCGTCGCCTGCATCTCCTCCTGCATCTTCTGTGCCTGTTTTACGAGATTTTGCATGTTGGCCCCGCCTGCGGGCCCTCTGCCGTATGCCATCGTCTGTCTCCTTTTATTTATTTTCCGTCACTTGATCTCAATCGGATAATCCTTGAAGTTTTGTTTGAGCTCGGCGACCGCATCGCGCGGCTCCGTCCCCTTCTTTTCGAGGCGCACCTCGAATTCCGCCACGCCCAACCCCGCGAATACCTCGGCCATGGCCTTTTGGTGGACCTCCCGCCCGAGCACGGAGAAGATGGTCTGCGAGGAAGTCGAGAGGATGAGTTTGGCCCCCTCGAAGGAGGGCACGAGGTCGTAGCACATCGTGAACAGCACGCCGCTCTTGGACGTCTTCCTCAGCTCGCGCATGAAGAGTGCGTAGAGCCTGTCTGCATCCTGCCCTGCGGGGGCACCTGCCTTGGGTCCGCTCGGGCTGCCGCCCTCGGGATGAGGGGTGGAAGATCCTGCCGCGGGGGAAGGGTTTGCAGCAGAAGAAGAGTTTGCTGCGGGGGTAGAGTCAGCGGCGGGCGCCACGGGAGGAGGGGCGTCCTGCGCGGAGAAGGGCGAATTGCCACTTTCCGAAGCCTCCGTCGCGGACATGGGTGCCGCGTTTTTCGTCTGTCCCTTTGCGGGGCTTTCGGGTGCAGGCGGATAGTCGTCGGAATCATCGGAATAATAAGCCTCCTCGAAGACGGGCTCCTCCGTGGGGAATTCATACCCGTCGTCCGCATAGGATCCGCTCGGGCTGCCGCCCTCGGGATGAGGAGAAGAAGCTGCCGCGGGGGATACAGAAGAACCTGCCGCGGGGGATACAGAAGAACCCGCCGCGGAGGATACAGAAGCTACCGCGGGAGGCGTATTCCCCACTGCTACGGGGGATGGATTCCCTATTGCCGCGGGAGACGTATTCCCCATTGCCGCGGGGGGAGCGAGGCGGGCGGCCCCGTTTTCCAGCTCGGAGAGCTTGTGCTCGAGCCCTGCGATGCGGGCGGCCATGGCCTCGGGGTCGAGGTCTGCCGCGGGGTATGCGACGCGGAGGATGGCGGCTTCGAGGGAGATGCGCGGCGAGGAGACAAAGCGGAGGTCGCTCTCCGTGCGGATGAGGATCTCCGTGGCCCGCAGGATCGTCCGTCCGTCCACGCGGTCCGCGATCTCCTTCACGCGGCGGTAGAGGTGGGCGGGGAGCGCCAAAATGCGTTCGGCCGACTTACACGTCTTGGCGACGGTCAATTTTCCGAGGAGGTCCAAAATGTCGCGCAGGAGCACCCCCACCGACTTGCCCTCGGCGAGGATCTCCTCCGTGCGGGAGACGGCCCCGGGCATGTCCGCGGTGAGCATGGCCTCTGCAAGCCCCGCCGTGCGCCCGAAATCGGCGGCACCGAGAACGGCACAGACGGCGTCGTAGGTGAGCGTGTCCGAATACACGATGCAGGCCTCGGCGATGGAGAGCATGTCGCGGTCGCTCCCCGCACCCGCGCGGGCAATGGCGGCCACGGCCTCGTCTTCATACTTCTTGCCGATGCTGTCCAAGACGGAGCGCAAATGCTTTTCGAGGTCCTCCTCGGGGATGAGCTTGAAGTCGAGGCGCATGCAACGGGAGAGGATGGTGGCGGGGATCTTGTGCGGTTCCGTCGTCGCCATGATGAAGATGGCATGCGCGGGCGGCTCCTCGAGCGTCTTTAAGAGTGCGTTGAAGGCGGAGTCGGTGAGCATGTGGACTTCGTCGATGATATACACCTTATACCGCCCCGTGACGGGGGGATATTGCACCTTTTCGCGCAGTTCGCGCATCTCCCCCACGCCGTTGTTGGAGGCGGCGTCGATCTCGGCGATGTCGAGCGAGCCCTCCGCGAGCGCACGGCAGGTGGCGCACTCCCCACAGGGGGAGCCGTTTTGCGGGTGTTCGCAGTTGACGGCGCGTGCAAAGATACGGGCCGTGGTCGTCTTGCCCGTGCCGCGCGGGCCCGTGAAGAGGTAGGCATGCCCTATGGCATTCTGCGAGATCTGGCTCGTGAGGATGCGCACGACGTGTTCCTGCCGCACGATGCCCTCAAAGCGCTCGGGCCTGAATTTACGATAGAGAGACAGATGCATAGACGCTCCTTACAGGGCGAAAAATCCTGCTTTGCGAGATTCCGGGACTGCCCTTCGGTTGATGATGTAGGTGAGTTTGAGCCACAGCGCAAACAGCGTGGCGAGGAGGGCGTAGTACACGGGATAATACCACCATGTCGGCGAGAGCCACGTCAGCTCGTCGAAGACGAAGGAGCCGTTGATGATGGAGGGGAACATGGCCGTGCCCGCGGCGACCCCGCACTGGACGCAGATCTCGGTGTAGCCGATGATGAGGGTCAAAAGGCAGAGCGTCCAGAAGAAGTCCGTCTTTTTGAAGCGCACGTGCCCAAACATGGCGAGCCCGCCGAAGAAGAGCATGGCGTGGTTGACCATGCCGTAGAAGCGCAGGAACTCATCGGGGTCGCGCTGGTAGAAGGTGTGCGGCATCGCGATCATGACGATCCCGTAGACCAAGCCGCACAGGGTGCCGAGGTGCGCGGCGGCCACTTTGAGCGGGCGCACGGGCAGGATGGTGCAGGCGCCGAAGAGGAAATAGCAGATGGCGCTGATGTCCATGGGCAGGCGGCCCGAGCCGACGTATTCATACATCTTGATGCCGAAGAGCCAGATCGCCGCGGCATAGACGCCCACATAGGAGAGTACCCTGTTCTTGTAGGTCGCGTAGGCAGCCAATATCCCGAGGAAAAAGATGCAAGCTTGCAGCGCACGCATGTGAAAAAATGTGATCCCCAACATCTCTCTGTCCTCCTTTTACATGGTGATGAAACGCGTTTGCAGGGTCGCGGGGACTGCCCTTCGGTTGATGATGTAGGTGAGTTTGAGCCACAGGCCTGTGAGCACGGCGAAGGCGGCGTAATACACGGGATAATACCACCATGCCGGCGTGAAGTCGGGGAAGATCATGTAGACGATATTGCCGTTGACGATCTCGGGGAAGACGGCCGTGCTCTCGGGAACGCCATAGAGAACACAGGCCTCGATGTAGCCCACGATGAGAGCGACGGCGGAGAGCGTCCAGAGGAAATCCGTCTTTTTGAAGCGCACGTGTCCCATCATGGCGAGCCCGCCGAAGAAGAGCATGGCGTGGTTGGCGATGGCAAAGTAGCGCCCGAACTCGTTGGAGTCGTGTTCAAAGAAGACGTCGGGCCGTGCGATCATGCAGATGCCGTAGACCAAGCCGCACAGGGTGGCGAGCTGTGCCGCGACCGTCTTGAGGGGACGGAAGGGAAGAATGGCGCAGATACCGTATAAAAAATAGCACACCGCGCTGATGTCCATGGGCAGGCGGCCAAGTTCGAAGTATTGGATCCCCTTCAAAACGAGCAGCCACGCCGCCACGAAGAACACGGCGACGTAGGAAAGCGCCCTGCTCTTATACGTTGCATACGCCCCGAACAGCCCGAGGGCAAAGAAGACGACCTGCAACGCCTGCACATGAAAATAGGCAAGACCAAACATATTCTCTTCTCCTTTGTAACTTAATTTGTAACTTAATATGTCTCTTTTGCAATCTGTAATATGTCTCTCCGCGGGTCATTTTTCGCGGTCGTTTCCGTAATATGGATATTTGGGGGCATTGGGGGCCGCAAAATTACTCCTTGCTTGCGGCGGCTCTGTTACTCCGCGGCGGAATAGGCGCTCTGCAACTTGCGCTTGGCGCGCGCGAGGGCGTTGTCGATGCTCTTGACCGCCCGCCCCGTGGCCGCGGAGATCTGGGCGTACGTCATGCCGTCGAGGTACATCGTCACCACGCGGAACTCGAAGTCGGAGAGCAGCTTGGAGAGGCGCATGCGGAACTCCCCCTCCGATTCCCCCGAGAGCAGAAGTTCCTCGGGATTTTCTCCCTCGGCCAAACTTTCGGGGTCGATCTCGGCGCGCTCGCCCCCGGGCTCCTTGCGGCTCTGGGTACGCAGATAGCTATAGATCCTGCGAACGGCGCAGAAGTAGACAAAATTTTTGAAGGACTTGCCCTGCGCGGGATCGTAGGTCCCCATGGCTTTGTAGAGCGCGATCATCCCCTCCTGCACGAGGTCGTCCACCTCCGCAAAGGAGCGGAAGGAGAACTTGCGCGCGATGCCGAGAATGGTGTCTTTATAGCGCAACATGAGCTCTTCGGTGGCACCCATGTCGCCGCTGTAATATCTCGCGAGCAATTCGTCGTCGCTTGGTTTTTTACCTTTTCCTTGCACGGACCACCTCGTAAACTGCGATGCCGAGCGCCACGGAGGCGTTCAGCGAATTGACCTTGCCCATGAGGGGGATGGAGAGCACGCCGTCGCACTTTTCACGGGTGAGGCGGTGGACGCCGCAGTCTTCCCCGCCCACGACGAGCGCGATCTTGCCGCGGAGGTCGGCTTCATAGATGGGAGAGCCGTCCGCCTCGAGGGCGAAGACCCAATAGCCGCGCTTTTTCAGCTCGTCGACGGCATAGTTGATAGAGGGCGCCTTGGCCACCGGGATATGCTCGGCCGCGCCTGCGGAGATGCGGATGACGGCCTCCGTCACGCTCGCCCCCTTGGACTTGGGGATGACGACGCCGTCTGCCCCCGCACACTCGGCAACGCGGAGGATGGAGCCCAAGTTGTGGACGTCCTCGATGCCGTCGCAGAGGACGATGAGGGACTCTTCTCCCCCACCCATGTCCGAAAGCTCGGCGTAGATAAACTCTGTTGTGAAGGCGGCGACGCCCTGATGGCGGGTGTCTTTGCACGTCTTGTCGAGAACGGCGCGGTCGACGAACTGCACGCGGACGCCGCGCTCGCGGGCAATGGCAAAGATGCGCCCGAGGGTCCCCTGCGCGCCCTTCTCCATCATGATCTTTTCCACTGTTTTGTCCGTTTTGAGCAGTTCCAAAACGGCATTTCTACCATATGTCAACATAGATTACCCGTTAAGTTTTGATAAAATGGTGATGCTTAGATCCCTCGGCCACGCTCATCATGACGTAAAAGAACGCATGGTCTGTTCATCCAGCAGTCGGACTTCGTTCTTCGGGATCCTTCGGGGACAGCCACATCGGACTTTGTATTGCCATTCCGGCTCAGGATGACGCGCTTACCACCACCGCGGACTTCGTTTGAGCGACCCTTGGCGCCCCTGTAAGGGGAGCTGGCCCGCGGCCCTTTGCGGGACTGAGGGGTTTTACTCACATAGAATCAAGGAACAAAAAACCCTTTCGGCGCACAAGGACAGTGCGCCACTTTCCCTTACAGGGACAGCAAGGGGGGCGTCGTTTCCCCCCACCGCAGGCCTCGTACATACCCCCTCTTTTCTCACTCGGAAAAGAAGAGCTCGGCGATGCGGGTCTCCTGCCCCGTGAGGTAGAGATACCCCAGAAGCGCCTCGAAACCCGTCGAACGCACATATTCCCCAACCGTGGCGTTTTTGCTCTTCGTCGGCTTCTTCGCGTTGCGCCCGCGGCGGAAGATCTCCCCCTCCTCCTCGGTGAGCCGCGGCAAGATCTTCTCCAATGCCGTGCTCTGCCCGTGCGCCGAGACCTTCTCCGTCGCCAACCTGTTGAGCTCCCCCGTATGCAGCCCGTGCGTGAGCGCAAGCCCCCGCCGCACATACAGCGTATAGGCCGCGTCCCCCACAAAGGCGAGGACCACAGGGTCCATCTGTTTGACCCGCTCCTTCGGAACGGGCGCGGTAAACTCGTCCATGTTCCCTATTGTAACAGATTCCCGAAAAAATTGCAAGCACTTGCACGGCTTCAAACTCCCAAAAAACGTGACGTTATCACCAAATTCGCTCTTTGAAAAAATATGCGCGAAAAAAGTTGCCTTTTGCCGCAAAAGGGATATAATAGGGAATGCTCGAAAATTCGTTTCCCCTTTGGGGAAAGGCAACGGAAATGTTAGAAGCATTCGAACTCTTACTCCCCCTCTCCCTCATCCTCCTTCTCTCCAAGCTGATGGGGCTCGGGGCACACAAATGCGGGATGCCGGCCGTCATCGGCATGCTCGCCGCAGGGATCCTCGTCGGGCTCCTGCGCTATATCCCGTGGGAGCCTTTGCAGACCGCCTTCTTCGGCGAACAGGTCGAATTCGTGCTCGACGTCATGGGCAAGATCGGCGTCGTCCTCATCATGTTCTCCACGGGCCTCGGCACCGATCTCAAAAAGCTCAGGCAGACGGGCATCGCGGCCGTCGTCATCACCACGCTCGGCGTCGTCGTCCCCATGGGGCTGGGCACCCTCACCGCGCTCATCTTCTTCCCCGAAGCGGGCGTCCTCTCGTGGCTGTTCTACGGCGCCATCCTCACCGCGACCTCTGTCTCCGTGACCGTCGCCGTCCTCAAAGAGCTCGGGAAACTCGATACCAAAGTGGGCACCTCCGTCGTGGCGGCCGCCGTCATCGACGACGTCATCGGCATCGTCATCCTCTCCGTGCTCACGGGCTTTTCCTCGGGCGGGAGCGAGGGCGCGGGATGGGCTTGGTTCAACCCCAACGCGGGCATGGTGGTCATCAAGATCGTCATCTTCTTTGTTGCGGCCATTGCCGTGGGGGTGCTGCTGCGCAAACTCTTCGACCGCATGGAGCGCACGGCCCCGCACAACCGGCGCGTGCCCATCATCTCGCTCGCGGCCTGTTTCCTCTATGCCTACTGCGCGGAGAAACTCTTCGGCGTGGCAGATATCACGGGCGCGTACATCGCGGGCATTCTGCTCGGGGGCACGCTCTCGGAGACTCCTTACGTCGAGAGCAAAGTAGACACGATGGGCTACCTCTTCTTCTCCCCCATCTTCTTTGCGACCATCGGCATGAACCTCGATTTCGACGGCATCACCCCCGCCTTTCTCGCGTTCGGGTTTGTCTTCGTCATCATGGCCCTGCTCGGCAAACTCGTCGGCTGCGGGGCAGGGGCGAAGCTGTGCAAGTATTCGTGGCACGACAGCCTGCGCGTCGGGCTCGGCATGATGGTGCGGGCGGAAGTCGTGCTCATCTGCACGGAGAAGGGCGTTGCGGCCGGGCTCGTCTCGGAGGCGGTGTTCCCCTTTGTCTTCCTCATCATCCTGCTCTCCTCGGTGCTCACGCCCATCCTGCTCAAGTGGTCGTATAAAAACGAGGAGAAGCACCGTCCGCACCCGCAGATCCCCGCCGAATGGGGCGAAAACTAAGGGAGAAGACGGTGTTGGGGGGTACCATGTCCGCGACCAAGCCCGTGTGAGGAACCCTTGGCGCCCCTGTAAAAAGACGCCTAAGGCCAATTTGAGCGTGCTCCCTTGGCGCCCCTGTAAGGGGAGCTCCGCCGATGCCCTTTCGGCGGTGAGGGGTTTGGAATGGCACCCCCTACCTGTCGCTGACGCGACATCCTCCCCCCTCAGGTATAAGGTGGGAGGCAGACGTCGGACTTCGTGTGATCGCCCAAAGCATTCCCAATAACGTCATGTTGAGCCCCGTCGAAGCATCACCTTATTATAAAAATTGGAAAGAACAGTTGTGATCCCCACCTCAGTCACGATGTGACAGCTCCTCCCCAAGGAGGCGCTTTTCATCGGACTTCGTTCCATCATTCCGCCTCGGGATGACGCGCTTACCTCCACCGCGGACTTTTGTACGCTTACCATAACAATCAAAAAAGGAGAAAAATATGCAATACCGCAATCTCGGAAAATACGGGCTCAAACTCTCGGAGATCGCCCTCGGGAGCTGGGTCACGGACCTCGCCACGGCCGAAGCGCGCAAGACTGCCTTAGACACCGTCAATGCCGCCTTCGACGCGGGCATCAACTTCTTCGACTGTGCCGATGCCTACTCCGGCGGCGCCGCGGAACGCTTTCTCGGCGAGGCACTCAGGGAACATGCGCGCAGTGAGTATGTCGTCTCCTCCAAGGTCTTCTTCCCCATGGGCAGGGGCGCCAATGAGTGGGGGCTCTCCCGCAAACACATCACCGAACAGCTCGACAGGTCCCTCAAAAATTTGGGCCTCGATTACATCGACATCTACTTCTGCCACCGCTTCGATCCGACCACGCCCATCGAGGAAACACTCGAGGTGCTCTCGAACATGGTGGCCCGCGGTAAGATCTTATACTACGGCGTGAGCGAGTGGTCGCCCGTGCAGATCACGGAGGCCATCCACCTTGCAAGGGAGAACGGGTTCCGCCCTCTCGCAGCCGTACAACCGCAATACAACATGGTCGACCGCTACATCGAGGACGAGATCATGGGTATCTGCCAAAAATACGGCGTGGGCATCACCCCCTTCTCGCCGCTCTCGCAGGGGCTGCTCACTGGCAAATACAGGAAGGGCATGCCGCTCCCGCAGGGCTCCCGTGCGACGTGGCAGGCTGACAAGCAGATCAACAACCTGCTCACCGAGGAAAACCTCGGAAAGGTGGAGCGGCTTCTCACCGTGGCGGAGAAGGCGGGCGTTCCCCTCTCCGTGCTGGCCCTCGCGTGGATCCTGAGGCGGGGGGAGATCAGTTCCGTCATTACGGGTGCGAGCCGCATGAGCCAGCTGAGCGCGAATGTCGCCGCAAGCGGACTGAAACTCGCCGATGACCTCCTCGCCGAGATCGAAGAGATCCTAAACTACCACCCCTTCGTCCGCCGCATCGGCTGAGAAAGCGCCCTGCGGCGCCGGATGGGGGGGCGACGACCAAGCCTGTGTGAATGACTAAAGCATTCCAATTACGTCACCCTGAACGTAGTTGAAGGGTCACCGCATTATATACAAGGTGATGCTTCGACTACGCTCAGCATGACGTAATAGAATGCTTGGTTACTTCCCTAAGCTGTCGGACTTCGTTCTTCGGGATCCTTCGGGGACAGCCGCATCGGACTTCGTTCCATCATTCCGCCTCAGGATGACGCGCTTACCACAACATGGACTTCGTATGAGGGGATACACTCGCTACGCTACTTCGCCTACGGCTCGTGTCGCGCTTGGAATCACAAATAGAAGCCTCGCGCGTTCGGTATGACAGCTTACCACCACCGCGGGCCCGAGAGAGCGTACCCTTGCCTTCCCCTCTGGGGAAGGTGCCCGTAGGGCGGATGAGGGCGGATGAGGAGGAGAAACCCTTTCGGCGCACAAGGGCAGTGCGCCACTTTCCCTTACAGGGACAGCAAGAGGCGTCGCTTACCGCTACCATGGACATCATTTGAGGGTACCATGTCCGCGATGGAGCTTGACGCGGGCATATCTGCACGGAAAAGCCCACCCCGGGATCGGGTGGGCAGGTCGGCGTTTCTTTTGCTTTGAGGAATTACAAACCGTGTCTCAAAGCTCGCCTCATTTCAAAGCTCGTCGTGTCTCAAAATTCTCCGTGTTGCAAAGTCAATCTCAAAGCTCGCCGTGTTGTAAAAAACTCAGGCGGCCGTGCGGTTGAGCACGCTCTGCGCGAGAATGTAGTTGATGAATCCGAGCGCGAGCAGGGAGAGGATGAGATACAGGATCCCGCTGGAGGAATCGCCCTCGATGTCGCCCGTCTTCTTGCCGAGCATGTAGTGCCAATAGAACGAATAGATCCCGAGCGTGAGCACCGTGAAGACGAGTGCCTTGACGCCGCCCGCCGTCTTGTACTTCGAGAGGGCGTTCGTCTCATTCGTTAGGCACACGAACCAATACAGGCCGTAGATCCCGAACGTGATCACGCTGAAAATGACTGAGAGCACGACGTTTCTGTGCTTGACGTGCGGTTTGTACCCCGCGCTTTGAGGGGTCGCCATGTTGTCTTGGTTTTCCATAATCAATTCTCCTTCAATAAAGTTTCTTATTACACGTCCTCTCGCGGCGGAAAAATTTCCCGATGGAATTGAGCATGCTCAGCGCATGGTCGGCTGAGATGTTCTTCTGCCGCACGGCGTGCTCCTCCAAAAAGATCTCGTCGACCGTTCTTCTGAGCGTTTCCCGCGAACAGTCGCCCCCGAAGAGCCGCTCGCACAGCCTGTCTCCGTATTGCTCGGCCTTCCCTATCATCTCCGCGACATACTCCCGCGAGAAGTCGTAGTGATTCTTTTTGAAGCCGTTGCAGATCCCGAGGTCAAGGTCGAGCACGGGGACGCCGGGGTCGAACTCCTTGCGGTAATCATACCGCGCGTCAAAGTGCAGCACCAAGATGAGGTCGAACTGCTCGCCGCCGAGATATTCGTCCCCCTGTTTCAGGAGGGGATAGAGCGGGATGTTGTCGGCCGCGCCGCCGTCGAGTGCAAGCCTGTGCTCGAGAAAGGACGGAAGCAGGCACAGGAAGGGAAAATTGAGCGCGGCACGAAAATACTTGCCCCAACAGGCATTGTACTTTCCGAGGATCCAAAAATAGCGCACCGAAAAGATGGGTACGAAGCAGATCGGGAACGCGAGCGGGATCTCGACGCGGTCGGAAGAGGAGACAAAGGAGGAGATGGAGCCCCACAACAGCTGCTTGAAAAACACGTTGTAGAAGAGCTCTGCGCCCTTGGCGATGTCGATGTTGCGGTAGGCGCATTCGAAGACGTCCACCTTGTCCGTTGCAAGCGCATATGCGCACAGAAGGCCCATCGAGGCGCCCGAGACCATCTTGATCTCATCCCGCCCCACATGGCGGAGCAGGGCCTTGGTAAAGCCGATCTGGTAGGCCCCCTTGCTGATGCCGCCCGAATAGACGACGCCTATTTTGAGCCGAGGTCGGTCACCGTTTTTTTTAGACGCTCCACGCCCTTGCCGATCGCCTCGCCCAACTCCTTCGCCTTGTTGACGGCGGTGTCGATCGCATTTTGGACATTGCTTTGGACAGTGGGGCGCGTGACGAGGGACGCCTCCGTCTCCTCGATCTGCTGCCCGACGGTATTGAGATACATGCTCAGCTGCTCCCCTGCGCCGCGGTAGAGATCGTAGCGGCGGGCCTTGAGAAACAGCACAAGGATGGCTTTCAGATCCGCGATGGACATGTAGAGCTGCCGCATATCGCCCTCTTCCATCGGGAAATGCGACCGCCTGAGCGCCTCGCTCTCCCGTTTCGCTATCTTGCACAGCGCGCGGACCGCCTTTTTATCGTCGGAATAGCACTCCGCGACCTGCGCGAGAAGCAAATGCCTGCGGAAATGCGATAACTTCCTTTCTAAACTCACACGCTTCTGTTCGTCCATGGTTTTCCTCCAGAGTGAGAATAAATTTTTCTAAACAATGACATTATATAGAATTATTTCTTCTATGTCAAGGTATTTTAGAAAGATTTTTGGTAAATTATAGAAAAAAATTTCGGATAAGAAAGGGAGCCGTATGGAATTGAAGATCAAGGAACTGCGCGAGGAGCACAGGCTGACGCAGCGGGAACTGGCAGAGAAAATAGGCAATTCCCAGCGCAATGTCAGCAATTGGGAGAACGGGACGAGCGAGCCGGACATTGAGACGCTTGTGCGGCTGTGCAGGGTCTTCGGGGTCACGCTCGAGGAGCTGGTCGGCTTGGAGACGATCGGCAAGAACATTACCGCAGACGAATGGCGGATGATCTGCAATTTGCGCACCTTCGATGCGCGGCGGCAGAGGGCGTTTTATGAGATCGTCCGCGCCTTTTCTACAGACTGAAAAAGCTGTCCGACGCCATTTTTTACACGCAAAAGCCCACCCGAGCAAGGTGGGCCATGTTTTTATATTTTATATTGGAATAACGGAGGGGCCATGGGGTGAACGCGGCCTGTTTGGGAACAGCCCCCTTGGCGCCCCTGTAAGGGGAGCTCCGCCGATGCCCTTTCGGCGGTGAGGGGTTTCGGGAATAGCACCCCCTACCTGTCGCTGACGCGACATCCTCCCCCCTCAGGTATAAGGGGGGAGGCAGGCGTCGGACTTCGTTTGAGGGTACCATGTCCGCAACGAGGCTCAATCAAAGCGTCATTTTGCCAGACCCAGCCCAACCCGTGCGTCATTCTGAGCCGAAATCGCTTGACTTTCAACGAACTGCCCATCCGCGAAGAATCTTGCTACGACCAAGCTCGTGTGAACGCCCAAGGCATTTCAAATCACGTCACCCTGAGCAAGGTCGAAGGGCCACCGCATTATAAAAATTGGAAGGAACAGTTGTGATCCCCACCTCAGTCACGATGTGACAGCTCCTCCCCAAGGAGGCGCTTTTCATCGGACTTCGTTCTTCGGGATCCTTCGGGGACAGCCGCGTCGGACTTCGTATCCTCATTACGGCTCAGGATGACGCGCTTACCACAACAGTCCCTCATTCCGAGGCCCATAGGGCCGAGTGAATCTTGAGCGAGAAAGCCCAATGAAAACATCAGCATTGGCTGATGCGCATCTATCATGCCGATTCGCTCAGGATACGCTCGCCTACGGCTCGGTATGAGGGTCGAACTTCGTTTGAGGGGATACACTCGCGCGGCAAGGGCGCCGCGTTCGGTATGACAGCGTCGCCACACCCCTTGCACACCCACGGAGAGGGCATGATTTTACTCCACCGTGACGGATTTGGCGAGGTTGCGGGGTTTGTCGGGGTCGATGCCGCGGGCCACGGAGACGTAGTAGGCGAGCAGTTGCAGAGGAATGACCGAGAGCATGGGCGAGAAAACTTCCCCGCACTGCGGGATGACAACGGCGCCCGTGAGTTCCTTCGAGGCCGCGTACTCCGCAAGCGACGTGATGAGAAAGACCCGCGCACCCCGCGCATACACCTCGTGCACCGCGTTCATCGTCTTTTCGGCCAGCCGCTCGCTCGTGAGCACGGCGACGATCGGCGTCCCCTCCTCCACCAAGGCAAGCGTGCCGTGTTTGAGTTCCCCCGCGGGGTACCCCTCGCTCGGCAGGTAGGTGATCTCTTTGAGCTTCAGACTGCCCTCGAGCGCGGCCACATAGTCCGCCCCCCTTCCGATGAAGTAAACCGAGGATGCAGACACAAAATAGGCCACCCATGCCCGCACCCCCTCCCCCACGGACACCGTCTGCGCGGCGAGCTCGGGCATCTCCTTTAAGAGGTCTCCATACCCCCTTCTCCCCTTTGCTTCGGCAAGCGTCGCAGCCAGCGTATACAAAACCATGAGCTGGGCGTTGAAGCTCTTGGTGGCGGCCACCGCGATCTCCCGTCCCGCCGAAACGGGCAGGGCGTCGTCACACAGGCCCGCAAGCGTGGAATCCGTCACGTTGACGACGGCCACCGTCCTCGCCCCGCACCCGCGCGCAAGTTCCGCCGCGGCGATCGTGTCCGCCGTCTCCCCGCTCTGCGACACGGCAATGACGGTCTCCCCCTCTCCGATGACGGGGTCGGCATAGCGGTATTCGCTCGCAACGGTCACCGTGCATGGCACGCGGGCAAGGGTCTCGAAGGCACAGCGTGCGGCCAGCCCTGCGTGGTAAGCCGTCCCGCAGGCAACGACGGTGATATGGGAAGAAGCCGCGAGCCCGTCGCGTACCCCCGGAAAGGATGCCGAGACAAGCGCGCAGGGGCGGCACTTTGCGAGCACGGCGGGGATCTCGTCGATCTCTTTGCGCATGAAGTGGCGGTAGCCGCGTTTGAGCGGGATGCTCTCGGACATGTCGCGGCCGACCGGCTGTTTTTCGATGCGGCCCTCCCTGCCGTAAAACTGCGCCCCGTCGCCGAGAAGGGCAAATTCGCCGTCTGCGAGCGGATAGAGCGCACGGTCTTTCGCGGCAATGGCGGGAATGTCGCTCGCACACCACACGCCTCCGCCGACCCCCACGACGAGCGGGCTCTTGTACCGCGCGAGGGCGATCGTCCCCGGCCGTTCGCTGCATAAAACGGCAAGCGCATACGACCCTTTGAGGCGGGCGCACGTCTCTTTCAGAGCGCCGAGCAGGTCCCCCGCATAGTAAAATTCCATGAGATGTGCGACGACCTCGCTGTCCGTCTCCGAATAAAACTCCTCACCCCGTGCCTCGCATTCCGCGCGCAGGCTTTGGTAGTTTTCAATGATGCCGTTGTGCACAACTGCAAACCGCTTCCAGACATGGGGGTGGGCGTTGCGCTCTGTCGGCCCTCCGTGGGTGGCCCAGCGCGTGTGCCCGATGCCGCACGTTCCCTCCATAGAGGCGGTCGAACGGAGATTGGAGACCTCCCCCGCACACTTTCTCACGGCGAGCCCGCCGCATAGCACTGCGATGCCTGCCGAGTCATACCCGCGGTATTCGAGCTTTTTGAGTGCGCCGAGGAGCAGGGGGGCGGCACGCTTTTTTCCGACGTATCCGACGATGCCGCACATCAGACTTCCTCCCCCGCCGAGCGGAGGGCAAGGGAAATACGCTCACACGCGGCACGGCAGCTCCCCTCTTCCTCCCCCTCGGCCAAAATTCTTACGACGGGCTCTGTGCCCGAGGCACGCAGAACTATGCGCCCGCCCGTGAGCATTTTCTCCGCCTGCGCCTTGGCCTCCTGCACCCGCTCAGACGAGAGCGCCAGGGCCCGATCGCGGACATGGATACTCCGCATGACCTGAGGAAGGGGCCGATAGCCCTCTGCGAGCACGGAGACGGGACAGCGCGATTCGATGGCGGTTTCGAGTATTTTGAGCGCGGTGAGGATGCCGTCCCCCGTCGCGGCATACTTGCGGAAGATGATGTGCCCGGAGCTTTCCCCGCCCAAGAGGTAGCCGTGTTTTGCCATCTCGGCGGCTACGAATCGGTCGCCCACATCCGAGAGGGTGACCGAGATCCCGTCGGCGGCCAAGCTGTTTCGGAGCCCGGAGTTGCTCATGACGGTGGCCACGACGCCACTGCCGTCGAGCTCGCCGCGCGCCTTTAACCTGCGGGCGGAAAGATAGAGGATGGCGTCCCCGTCGAGGATGCGTCCCCGCTCGTCCACGGCGATGCAGCGGTCGGCGTCCCCGTCGAAGGCAAATCCGACGTCCAACCCCTTTTCGAGCACCAGACCTCGGACATGGTCGGGGTGTGTGCTGCCACAGCCCGCGTTGATGTTCAGTCCGTCGGGCTCTGTCCCCACCGTGAACGTGGTCGCACCGAGGGCGTCGAAGACGGCCTTCGCCAACATGAAGGCACTGCCGTTGGCGCAGTCGAGCCCTACCCGCATGCCGCGGAAGGAGACGCGCGGAAGAGCGAGAAGGTAGGCAAGATAGCGGTTGCGGCCCGCGACATGGTCCACCGTGCGGCCGATGTGCTCCCCCGTTGCGAGCGGGAGCGTGCCCCCGTCCACGTAGTCCTCGATGCGTGCCTCGAGCGCGTCGTCCGTCTTCTCCCCGCCGCCGTCGAAGAGCTTGATGCCGTTGTCGGTGTAGGGGTTGTGGCTGGCCGAGATCATGACGCCGCAGTCAAAATTCTCCGTCCGCGTGACATAGGAGACGGAGGGGGTGGTGGTGACATGCAGAAGATAGACGTCGGCGCCCGAGGCCGTTGCCCCCGCCGTGAGCGCGTATTCGAGCGTGTAGGAGGAGCGGCGAGTGTCCTTACCGATGACGATGCGCGCGCGCCCCTCCCGCCCGCGTGAAAAGTATGCTCCCAAAAACCTGCCCACGCGGAAGGCATGGATGGCGGTGAGCGACTCGTTGGCGACCCCGCGGAAGCCGTCCGTCCCGAAATATTTTCCCAAAAAAATACCCTCCTTTTCCCTCCATCGTATGCAATGGGGAAAAAGTTGGGTGAAAACCCCGCGGAGGGTATCAAGAAAACCGAGGAGACCTCATCCGCCCTACGGGCACCTTCCCCAAAGGGGAAGGCGAGGGGTCGCTCACACGGGCTTGGGCGTAGACAGGCTGTTCTAATACGTCACCCTGAGCCATGTCGAAGGGTCACCGCAGTCTTATAATAAGGTGATGCTTCGACTGACGCTCAGCATGACGTTATTGGGAATGTCTTTTTCGCTCACACGAGCTTGGGCTTTTTTACGGGTGCATGAGGGCACGGGAGACGGCGGTGCGGTATTCCTTATAGAGAGCACTAAAATGGGCACGGTCCGAAGACGGCACGAACACGCGCTCCGAACGGCGGGACGCCGAAAGGTTTGCTTCATCCGTGAGGCCGAGGGCGAGCGCGCACATGTGGGCTGCCCCCAAGGCCGTGGACTCCCGCTCAGACGGACGGTCGACGGGAATGCCCAAAACGTCGGACTGGAACTGCATCAGAAAATCGTTGGCGGAGGCCCCGCCGTCGCACTTCACGCCCCTCAGCGCAATGCCGCTCCCCTCCTGCATACAGTCGGCAAGGTCGCGTGCGCCATAGGCAATGCTCTCGAGGACGGCCCGCACGATGTGTTCGCGCCTCGTCCCGCGGGAGATGCCTGCGATGAGCCCGCGCGCTTCGGGGGCCCAATAGGGTGCGCCGAGGCCCGTGAACGCGGGGACAAAATACACCCCCTCCGTGCTGTCGACCGTGCGCGCCAGCCGTTCGCTCTCGGCGGCGTTTTCGATGAGCCCCATCTCGTCGCGGAGCCACTGCACCCCGCTGCCCGCGTGGAAAATGCTCCCCTCGAGCGCGTACGCCGTCTTGCCCGCGTAGGAGGCCCCCACCGTCGTGAGCAGGCCGTTGCTCTGGAAGATCGGGGTCCCGCCCGTCGGGAAGAGCATGAAAAGCCCCGTCCCGTAAGTCACCTTGCTGTCGCCCTCCTCAAAGCATGCCTGCCCGAAAAGTGCGGCCTGCTGGTCCCCCATCACACCGCAAATGGGGGTACCATGTCCGAGGGTACCCATCACGCTGTCGCATGGAAGCGGCGTCGGGAGGATGTCCCGCGGGATGCCGAAATAGGCGAGAAGGCCGTCGTCCCAATCGAGGGTGTGGATGTTGAAGAGCATGGTGCGCGAGGCGTTGGTGTAATCGGTGCAAAAGCGCTTGCCGCCCGTGAGCTTGAAGATGAGATAGCTGTCGACCGTGCCCGCGCGGAGCCTCCCCTTTTTCAGGAGTTCACGGGCCGCGGGAACGTTTTCGAGCACCCACCGTATCTTGCTCGCCGAGAAATACGCGTCGGGCAAAAGCCCCGTCTTTTCACGGATGCGCGAGGCGTCTTCCTTGGGGATGGAGGCGCAGTATTCGCTCGTCCGGCGGCATTGCCACACGATGGCGGGGCAGACGGGTTCGCCCGTGACGCCGTCGAAGAGCACCACGGTCTCGCGCTGGTTGGTGATGCCGAGGCCGATGACCTGCCCGCCGCCCGCGGCACGCGCACAGTCCGAGACGACATAGGCCGCCTTGAAGAAGATCTCGTTGGCGTCCTGCTCCACCCAGCCGGGCTTCGGGAAACTGCTCTCCACCTCCTGCTGGGCACGGTGGACAAAGCTGTCGGCGAGGGGGTCGTAGAGAAAGGCGCGCACGGACGTCGTGCCCGCGTCTAAGGATATGATATACTTTTTCATAGGCATGTGTTAAGAGGGCCGCGCGTCAAAAACGGGCGCCGCGTTGCACGGGGGATCAGAAACTTCTGCCGCCCCCGCCGCCGAATCCGCCGCCACCGTGTCCGCCGCCGAAGCCTCCCGAGAAGCCGCCGCCGAAGTGGCCGCCGCTGTTCGTGGGCCCCGAAGATCCGCCGCCTTGCCGCGGAGGACGGGAGATGAAGGTGCGCGCCATGGTGCCGTTCAGCATGCGGAAAGTGTGGCTCCAGAGGAGGGCGGTAAACAGCGCGTCGCCCGTGCGGTAGCGCACATAGTCGGGTTCGCTCATGGCAAGCCCTTCGAATTTCTCCGTCCACACATCGCTCACGCCGAGCACCTGCGCATAGGGCAGGATGTTGTAGTAGAGGGCGGGCTGTTCTTTGAGCATGGTCTCGATGCGGTCCTTCTCGGCGGTGCGGATGAACTCCTTAAACCCGAGGATCTGCCCGAGCCATTCGGTGAACTTTTTCGTGCGGGGGACCAAAAACGGGGCACCCATGCCCGCAAGTGAGCTCAAGATCGCGACGGCGAGCAGGGCCCAATCGGAGACGGCGGGGCTGTATCCGAAGAACAGCAGGAGGGCGGGCAGGCACCCCACCGCAAACCCGAACAGTTTCAGAAGCACGGTGCGGTAGCGCTCTGCCTTGAAGCGCTGTTTCTCCACCGACCAGCAGATGGCCGCGGAGATCCAATAGGAGAGCAGGGCGATGAACAGCGGGGTCAGCTTGAAGAAGAAGCTCCCCACCGTGAGCATGTCGTAGATCCACGTCCCGAGGCCGAGCAGGAGCACCGTGAGGGCCCCGAACACGATCATGAGCGTGGTCCCCCGCGTCTCGTAGCGGGCCTCGCTCTCGCGCGCGACGATCTTGACGGAGTCGGCCGTGGAATAGAAGGTGTTCTTGAGCTGAGACATGCGCACCGTTTCGCCCTCTTTGAACAGCCCCGCAAGGAACATCTTTTGGTGGGCGGGCGCGTCTTCGGGCAGTTCCTTCTCCGTCTTGATGAGGACGGGGTCGTCTTCGTCCGAGAGGTCAATGGTGAGGTACCCCTCGCTCGCAAACCAAAAGACGAGCGCGCCGAGGTCCTCCGCATCCGCCGTGCCGTCGAGACGGGTACCCATGAGGAGCGGGTCCATCTCCCCGGGCGCGGTGAAGTTGACCGTCTTCGTCAGGAGGGGCTGGCGGGCAAAGAGGAATTTGAGGAGCAGGAAGACGCCGGCAAGGACGAGTGCCGCCAAGCAGACATAGAGCACCGACCAATCGAAGGAATGGGCGAGCACGCCCTCCTCGAATTTCAGATCGAGGGTGACGCCCTGCTGAATGCCGAGCTCCCCTGTGAGAACGATGCGGTTGCCCGTCTTCACGGCCGCGATCTCACAGAAGTTGGCCGCCGCCCCCGCGTTGCCCGAGTAGATGATAAAGTCCGTAAGCCCGCCGGGGAGGTCGACCGTCACCTGCAAATTTTTGACGGAGGAGTACCAATCGAAGCCCACGACGTCGAGCGGCAGATACCCCTTCTCCCCGCGCGTGGGGATGGCCATTTTGTAGTTGATGACGTAGGTATACGCCTTGCCCGTCTCGAGCGCCTCGTCCGTGTCGCCGATGTAGAGGGAAAGCATGTCGTCGACGTCGAACTTGGTCTCGGTGTACACGCTCTCCCCGTCCCGTGTGGCGGAGATGGCGGAATAGCGGACGCCCTCGGTGAGGTCGAAGTCGCGGATGATGCCGTGCTGAACGCCCGAGAATGTGACCGAAAGCGTCTCGGTGACCTTGGCCGTCCTGTCTGCCGAGAGCGACACGGCAACATCCATCTTTTCAATGGAGAAGGACCCCGACGCCACCGCGGCAGAGGCCCGCACGGGGAGCGCGGGCAGACAGAACAATAGGAGCAAGAGGGCGGCAACGAACGCCGCCCACCCTCTCTTCAAAATTTTCATCTCAAAATTCCACCTTGACATTCCGGCGTTCCTCTTCGCTCCCGAGCTCGAAATACTTGCGCTTTTCGAGACGAAGGCGCTTTGCCACGATGTTGGAGGGGAAGAGGTCGATCTTCGTGTTTAGTTCCTTGACAACGCCGTTGAAGTATCTGCGGGCGCCCGCGAGTTCGTTCTCCACGCTCTGGAGCTGGCGCTGAAGGTCCATAAAGTTGGTGTTGGCTTTGAGGTCGGGATAGGCCTCGGTGAGGGCGAACAGGCTCTTGAGGGTGCCCGAGAGCATGTTCTCGGCCTCGAGGCGCTCGTCTCCGCGGGCAGACATAGCGGCATTGCGCGCACGGATGACGCCTTCGAGCGTCTCGGTCTCGTGTGCGGCATACCCCTTCACCGTGGCGACAAGGTTGGGGATGAGGTCGTAGCGCTTTTTGAGCTGGACGTCGATGGTCGCCCAAGCCTCCTCCGTGCGGTTGACGAGTGCTTTGAGCGCGTTGTAGCAGGCGATGTACCAAATCACGAGCGCCAAGAGCAGGACGACCACGACGGCAACGATGACGATGGCGACGACGCCGCCCGTCGAGATGAGAAGCAGATCTGTCATTTCATTTCTCCTTATAAAGGGATTTTTTGATATATACCACAGTCGGCGCGGTTTCAAACAGAGCGGTCCGAAAATCAGGGCAGCTCAGCCGCCGCATCGCCGTGTTACCCCATACCATGTCCGAGGGTATCTACCCCGTGCCAGATTACGGCCATACCGTGTCCGAGGGTCACATCATGCCGAGGATGGTGCGGTAGATCTGCGTGTCGCGGGGGCGGAAGGTATCGAAGATGACCTTGAGGGGGTAGCCGGGGTTCCTCAGTTTCCATTTGAGCACGGTGCCCGTCGCGATCTCGGCCGCTTCATCGGCGGGAAAGTTGAAGACGCCCGTCCCCACGCAGCAAAAGGCGATGCTTTTCAGGCCCATCTCCGCGGCGAGGTCGAGGGAGGCGAGATAGCACCCCCTGAGGTCTGCGCGCTCCTGCTCGGTGACGTTGCGCCCCACCATGGGCCCCACCGTGTGGATGACGTAGCGGGCGGGGAGATCGTAGGCGCGGGTGATGCGGGCGTTGCCGTTCTCCTCCTCGTGGCCGATGGCCGAGATGATGCGCTGGCAGTCGGCGCGGAGCTGCATGCCTGCGGCGGAGTGGATGATGTTGTCGATGCAGTTGTGCCCGGGCAGGAAACAGCCGAGCAGGGACTTATTGCCCGCATTGACGATGGCGTCCGCGTCGAGGCAGGTGATGTCCCCCTCGCGGAGGGCGATGCCGTATTTGTCGGCGGGCAGATCGTCTGCGTGCACGATGCCGCGCTCCAAACTCTCCGTCCAGAAGAGGCCGTCTTGCGTGGCCAAAATGTCTGCGGGGACGGGGAGGGCAGGACGGACGTTCATCTGTGAACGCACGAGGGCGCGCTTCTTCTCATAGCCGGAGGAAAAGGCGGCGATGAGCCCGCGCTCGCGCATGAGAAAGCGGAGAAGCCTGTCGCAGGCAGCCTCCTTCTCCTCTGCGGAGAGCGGTTGGGGACGGGGATAGGGCGAGAGGTCGATGACGGAGCGGTACTCTTCGAGGCTCACTGCTCCCCTCCTCTTGCGCGGATCCTGCCGCCGAGGATGAGCCATGCGTGTGCGACTTCGGGCATGACGGGCAACTCCAAGGTGAGCGTCTTCTCCGTGCCGAGGAATTTTGCCTCGATCGGCGTCCCCTGTTCGACGGCGGCGCGCAGGCCGTTCACATAGAGGTATCCCTCCTTGATCTGCTCGGCCTTGACGGAAACGAAGGGTACCATGCCCCAATCTATGCACGCGGAAAGCATGTTTCCGTATTCCTTGGAAAGCACTGCGAGCACGCCGCGGGCACGGAGGGAGAGGGCGGCGCGGAAGTCGTCGTCGTAGCGCGGAAGGTCGCTGTAAACCATGAGCTTGCCGCACGTCGTCCCCATGGGAAGGCCGTGTTCGCGGATGACGTCGGAGGCCTCCGCAAAGGGAGTATCCCCGGAGAGAACGACTTTCAGAAGCAGAGCGTTGGGAAGAGGGCCGCACATGGGCGCAGGGTCTCCGTCTCCCCAATCGAGCTTGACCTTCTTGGGCGAGCCCGTGAAGTCGGAGATCTTCTTCTCCGTCTGGCGCGCGTTGTGGCGGTATTTTCTGACGCGGCGGGGGTATTCCGCGTCGATGGCCGTGCTGAGTTTGCCCGCGATCGCGGTCGCCGCGGCCGTGCAGGCGTCCATGAGGACGGCCTCTCCGACGACGAGCGCCTCCGCATCGCACGAGGAGAACACTTCGAGATACCCGCCGCGTTCGAGCGCACGCCGTACGGGTTCGGAATCGGGATGCACGGAGACGGGCGCCGCCTTCTTGCCCCGCAAAAACTCTGCCATGCGCGCAAGCGTCTCGTAGTCCCCCTGCCCGCGCAGCTCGACGCCCCCGACGGGGAAGGTCTTGCCGACGAGTTTCAGCCCGGGCAGTTCCCCGTGCACGGTCGCCCGCGCGAACAGCTCCTTGGGTTCGTCCAAAAGTTCGCGGACGGAGAGCACGGTGCCGCCGAGCCCGATCATGGGTTCCACGGTGCCGAGGTCGACGAGGATGGCCCCGTCGTAGTAGGCGGGCTGTTTGGGGGAAAGGCGGTAGAAGGCGTCGGTCCGCCCCACCGTGCGGAAGTATTCATCCGTCCTGTCGTCCGTCTCCCAGACGGTGGCAAGGCACCCCATGTCCGCAAAGCACGTGTCAATCGCGTTTCTCGTCTCCTGTGTGAGGCGCGCGATCCCGGGGCCGATGAATTCGAGGATGCGCCCGCTCATGAAACTGCAGGCGCTGTCGGAGGCGCGTTTCACGGCGAGGGCGACGTCGACGGGCCCCACCCCCTGGTGGAGCTTGCCTTTCAGATATACGGCCACGACTTCGGGCCGCTCCGTCTCCACCCGCTCGGAGAAGAGGACGTCGAGGATCTCTCCACCGCCGCCGCGCATGGCCATCGCACCGATGGCGCCCACGCTGAGCGGGAAGGAAGAGAGAATGAGATCGTTCGTCATGGCAACGGACGTGCGGACGTATTCCCCCGCGGAAAAAGTGTCCTTGGGGACGTATACGCCGCCGAACCGCTTTGCCGCGCTGACGCCGAGTGCCTCCGCCTCCCCCTTTTCGTCCACCGCGATGCAGGGAACGGGGAATTCGCCGATTTTCGCCGCCTCTGCGGCACGGATGACGTCTGCAAAACAGGCGGGATCGCAGACGACGACGTCGAAGCGGAGGGCGGGATCCAGACGCGTCGCTTCATTGTGGGCGGAGACGATCGCGTGCGAAATGGTATTTTTGACGGCGAGCGCCTTCCTGTCCAGCGTGATGTGAGACTGTGATTCCTTCATGATGCGCCCTTCCTGATAGTAGGCGCCTTCGCGGATTATCTTGACCATATCATTTTCACTCCCTATCTATCATACCATTTTCTGACGGAAATTTCAAGGCCTGCGGGCAAATATCATGAAAAATTTATTGCTTTTCCGCGAAGAATGCGCTACAATAAAATTATGCAAACGACTCCTGTGCATTTCCCCTACCGCATGTCCCCGCTCATCATCGCGCTCTGCGTGGCGGGCGCCCTGCTCTCGGTGGCGAGCATCGTCTTTTCGACGTGGCAATTCGTCGGCTTTGTGCAGACGGGCGACCTCGCCTCCCCCTATGAGTGGCTCAAATTCGTGCTGTGGTACGGCGCAAGCCTCACCCTCTCCGCGTTCATCCTGAGCATGCTCGTCCGCTCGCGCTACACCCTCACCGACAAGACGCTTACAGTGCAGTTCGGCTTCATCAAGCAGCGCTTCGAGCTGGAAAAGATCTACTCCGTGCATCTCTTCCGCGGCGCGAAAAAGCTCGCCGTCTACTTTGACGACTTCCACACCGACCACATCGCCGTCACGGTCGCAGAGGAGCAGGCGGACGAATTCGTGCGGGCACTCACCGAGCGCAACCCGCGCATCGGGTTCACCTTCTCCACCGCCGAAGAAGAGGAGGAATTCAAGAAGAAAAAATGAGGGGCGCCAACGGTGCTCCTCATTTGATATGCTGATAGAAAGGCGCTAAGATTATCCGCCGCTCTTGCTGTCCCTGTAAGGGAAAGTGGCGCACTGCCCTTGTGCGCCGAAAGAGTTTCAAACCTCATACCGAGGGAGACTTAGGTCTACGCTGTCATACCGAAGCCCCCTAAGGGGCTGAGTGTATCCCCTCATACGCAGTCCGCAGTGGTGGTAAGCGCGTCATCCTGAGCCGCAATGATGGAACGAAGTTCGACGCGGCTGTCCCCGAAGGATCCCGAAGTACGAAGTCCGACGAAAAGCTCCTCCTTGGGGAGGAGCTGTCACATAAGTGACTGAGGTGGGGAATACAACTGTTCCTTCCGCTTTTTATAGGGAACGGCGATCGAGTTTTATAAGGAAGGAAAATCATAGTCCCCACTCCCCTACCCCCTCCCCAAGGAGGGGGTAAGCGCGTCATCCTGAGCCGTTGTGATGATACGAAGTCCGACGCGGCTGTCCCCGAAGGATCCCGGAGAACGAAGTCCGACTGTTTGGAAAACAGACCAAGTGTTTTATTACGTCACCCTGAACGTAGTTGAAGGGTCACCGCAGTCTTAATAAGGTGATGCTTCGACCTTGCTCAGCATGACGTAATTGGAATGCCTTAATCGTTCACACAGGCTTGGGCGTTACAAGATTCTTCGCGGATGGGCAGTTCGCTCTCATGCAAACCCTTTCGGCTACTTCGCGCTACGCGCTCGTGTCGACCTTAGTAGCGCAATCAGAAGCCTCGGTCGGGCAGAATGACGCTTTGATTGAGGTTGGGCGGGCAGAATGACGCTTTGATTGAGCTCGGTCGTCAATCGAAACCCCTCACCGCCGAAAGGGCATCGGCGGAGCTCCCCTTACAGGGGCGCCAAGGGTCGTTCGCACGGGCTCGAACGCCCACTCTATCCCTATTTCCCGCCGTAAAAGTCCTTCTCCGTCTTGCTCCATTTTTTGCGGATGAAACGCAGCTTTGCGGACATGGGTATCACAGACGTCGTCACATATAACACTTTGTTCCAAAATCCGATGACGGCTTTGCGCCTGTTTTTCGCCACCGCGGCAAGGGAGAGACGGGCGACTTCTTCGGGCTGTTTCTTGGAAAGTTTCCCGAAGAGGCCGTGCGTCTCGATGTTCTCCACGATGTCCTCCCGCGTCGGGATGCTCCCGGGCAGCACGCAGGTCACCTTGGCCCGCCCCCGCAGTTCCTCCCTCAGCCCCGCGCAGAAGTATTCCAGCCCCTTTTTCGTGGCGCTGTACAGCGCAAAATAGGGCATGGGCGAGGAGGCCGACATGCTCCCGACGGCCAAAATTTCCGCTGTCCCGTCCAAATCGCACCGTCCGAGCACGCCGCGCATGAGGGAGACCGCCCCCTCCAAGTTGACCCGCGCCTGCGTGATGATGCGTGCCTCGTCGTATTTTTCAAAGCCCATCTGCGTGTCCACGCCCGCGACATAGACGAGCCGCCCGAAGCGCATGCCCTTTCCGTCGCAAAATTCAAAGAGCGCCTGCCGCGCCTCCTCCCTGCGCAGATCGCACACGTAAGTTTCCACGGGCAGTGCGGGATAGCGCTTTTCAAGTTCCTCCCGCCTCCTTTGCAGCCTTTCTTCGTCCGTCCCCGTAAGCAAAAGGGGCTCCCCCCGCGCGGCAAGCAGCTCCGAAAAGGCGCTCCCCAGCCCGCCGCACGCTCCCGTGAGCAAGGTATATTTCATCGTTACTTTCCCCCATTCAGATAAAATTCCCCCATACCATGTCTGCGGTATGGGGGGTTGGTTTTCAATTTTACATATTTTTCATGCCGCGCTTGCCGTGGGAGAGTTTCCTCACCGAAGTGCGGTGTTCTTCGCCCGCAAAGAGGCGCACGAGGTTCTTTCTGTGGGCCATCCATGTGAGGACGTTGAGCGCGAGAAGCATCATAAAACACATGACCGTCCACACGTTCGCGAGGCAGGTCGCATAGCGGAGGTAGAAGATGATGCCCTGCCACACGGAGAAGCCCGTCACCCCGAGCAGGGAGCCCATCGAGCCGAGTTCGGTGAGGGCAATGAATCCCACGATGCCGAAAAGCAGAACGACGAGGCAGATGAGGATGTACCACGGGCTCTCGCACGACATGCAAAACCAGAAGAGCCCGAGCGTAGAGGCAATGCCCTTCCCTCCCTTGAACTTCATCGTCACGGGCCAGATGTGGCCGATGATGACGAACACGCCGCAGAAGTAGCGGGTGAAGTCTGAAATGACGACCTCCGTGCCCGCAAAGACGTAGCCGCGGAAGATGAAGTAACTGATGACGGCGGGGACGCCCCCCTTGCACGCGTCGAGCAGGAAATTGAGCAGCCCCACTTTGAGCCCGAACTCACGGCTGATGTTCATCGTCCCCGGGTTGCCGCTCCCGATCTTGTGGACGTCTTTGTGCTTGAACCTCGCGATGAGCACGGCAAAGTTGAAACAGCCGATGAGGTAGCACACGGCCGCCATGAGCAAAAACCAATACCACAGCTCGGAGAAGGAGAGAGATTTCATTGTTCGTTCTCCTTTTTGGAGCGCACGGTGATGCGGATGGGCGTGCCCGAAAAGTCGTAGGCGCCGCGGATGACGTTTTCGAGGTAGCGCTCATAGGAAAAGTGCAGAAGTTTGTCGTCGTTGACCATCAACACGAAGGTGGGCGGGCAGACGGCGGGCTGGGAGGCATAATACATCTTCATGCGCTTGCCGTTGTAGCTCGGCGGCTCCGAGACGCGCATGGCGTCGATGAGCAGGTCGTTGAGCGCGCCCGTGGGGACGCGGAAACTTGCGTGGGCATACACCTCCTCGGCGAGGGGGAGAAGCCTGTCGACGCGCTGCCCCGTCTTGGCCGAGATGTAGACGGACTTGAAGTAGCCCATGAATTTGAGGTCCTCTTTGAGCTTCTTCTCGAAGGTGAGGATGGTGTTCGTGTCCTTCTCCACGGTGTCCCACTTATTCATGACGACGACGGAGGGCTTGCCCTGTTCGTGGACATAGCCGATGATGCGCACGTCCTGCTCGGTGAGCCCCTCCTGCGCGTCCACGACGAGAAGGCAGACGTCCGCCCGCCGCACGGCGTCGAAGGCGCGGAGCACGGAATAATACTCCACGTCGTCCTCGACCGAGCGCTTTCTGCGGATGCCCGCCGTGTCGATGATGGTATAGCTCTTGCCGCCGACCTCGAAGCGGGTGTCTACGGCGTCGCGCGTGGTGCCCGCAATGGGCGTGACGATGGTGCGCTCCTGCCCGAGAAGGCGGTTGACGATGGAGGACTTACCCGCATTGGGTTTGCCGACCACGGCAATTTTGAGGCTACCCATGTCTGCGGTCTCCCCCTTCGGAAAGAGGGAAACGGCCGCGTCGAGCACATCTCCGATGCCGCGCGAATGCTCGGAGGAGACGGCGTACGGCTCGCCCAGTCCGAGGGAGTAGAATTCAAAAACTTTGTCGGGAGAGTAGTCGTCCACCTTGTTGACGACGAGGACGACGGACTTCTTGCTGCGGCGGAGAAGCTCGGCGACGTCATAGTCGGAGGAGGTCAGCCCCTCACGGCCGTCGGTGAAGAAGAGGATGACGTCGGCGGTGTCGATGGCGAGCGACGCCTGCACGGCGATCTGGCGCCACATGGTGTCGTCGCTCTTGACTTCGAGGCCGCCCGTGTCGATGAGGGTGAAGGGCTTGCCGCGCCACTCGCAGTCTGCGGTGATGCGGTCTCTCGTGACGCCGGGCCTGTTCTCGGTGATGGAAATTTTGCGGTCCGCGACCTTGTTGAAGAAGGTGCTCTTGCCCACATTGGGACGGCCGACAATGGCGATTACGGGTATCATAACGTTACCATTATAGAGGATTTTTTTGCAATTGTAAAGAAAAAAGTGCGGCAAAACCGCATTCTTGCATATTTTTCCGCGGCGGCCCACCATGCACTGCGGCCCACCATGCACTGCGGCGCAGCCCGTGCTATGGGAAACGCCCCCCTTGCTGTCCCTGTAAGGGAAAGTGGCGCACTGCCCTTGTGCGCCGAAAGTGTTTCTCCTCATCCGCCCTACGGGCACCTTCCCCAAAAGGGAAGGCAAGGGGTCGCTCACACGGGCTTGGTCGTAGCAAGATTCTTCGCGGATGGGCAGTTCGCTCTAATACAAACCGTTACGGCTCAGAATGACGCTTTGATTGAGCTTTCGGCTACTTCGCGCTACGCGCTCGTGTCGACCTTAGTAGCGCAATCAGAAACCTCGGTCGGGCAGAATGACGCTTTAATTGGGCTTGGGCGCGTTTGAAACCCATCTGTCACACAAGGGCGCGTGACAGCTCCCCTTTCAGGGGCGACGAGGGGATGCTCCGTTCAGGTTGAGCTTTCATTTCTCACAATATTGAGAATGCGCGTGAAGTATTCGGGCATGGGTGCCTCGAATGTCATCTCCTCCCCCGTGCGCGGGTGATCGAACGTGAGGCGGAAGGCGTGCAGAAGCTGGCCGTCGAGCGCAAACCGTTGGTTCTTGTAGCCATAGAGCGGGTCCCCCACCACGGGGTGCCCCATGTATTTCGCGTGCACGCGGATCTGGTGCGTGCGGCCCGTCTTCAAAGAAAACCGCACGAGCGTGTTGCTCTTGAACCGCTCCTCGACGAAGAACTCCGTCTCCGCCCTTCTGCCCTCGCCCGCGGGGAGCACGGCCTGCCTGAGCCTGTCTTTTTTGTCCCGCCCCATCTGCGTGACGACGGTGCCGCGGTCCTCCTTCACCACCCCTTCGAGGAGGGCGAGATACTCCCGCCGCGCCGTCTTCTCGGCGATCTGCTTTGAGAGGGAGAGGTGCGCCATGTCGTTCTTGGCGACGACGAGCAGGCCCGAAGTGTCCTTATCCAGCCTGTGCACGATGCCCGGCCTGAGCTCTCCGTTGATGCCGCTCAGCGAGGAGAGGCGGAAGAGGAGGGCGTTAACGAGGGTGCCCTCGTAGTTGCCCGCGCCCGCGTGTACCGTCATGCCCTGCGGCTTGTTGACCACGGCGAGGTCGGCGTCTTCATACACGATATCGAGGGGGATCTCCTCGGGAACGGCCGCGATCGGCACGGGATCGGGGATACAGACGGCCACCCTGTCCCCCGCCTTCAACATCGTCCCCGCCTTGGCTGTGACATCATTGACCCATACCATGTCCGCGTCGGCGAGCTTTTTTACCGCAGAACGGGTGAGTTCGGTCTGTCCGCTCAGAAAGACGTCGCACCGCTCGCCCCCCTCTGCCACGAACTCACGCCTCTGCATCTTTCCCTGCCGCCTCGCGGCGTTTGGCCTCCTCGCGCCATGACTTCTTTAAGGGGAAGACGGCCTCGGGCCCGATGAACAGCAACACGAAGATGAGGGCGACGGCGCCTACCGTGATGAAATAATCGGCCACGTTGCACACGCCGAAGTTGAAATTCGACCCCAAAAAGGAGAAGGGACGGAAGGCGGACATGTCGAGAAAGTCGCGCACATAGCCGAGGGCTAAACGGTCGATGAGGTTGCCGACCGCGCCCGCCTCGATGACCGCGAGGGTGTATCTTCCCGCCGCCCTGTTCTTAAAATAGGTGAACGAGAGCACCCCGATGCAACCGATGAGCACGACCGTAAGCACGGTGATAAAGATCATGAAGACGCGGTTGCCGCTCCCGATGCCGAAGGCGATGGCGTCGTTTTCCGTGTAGCGGAGCTCGATGAACCCCGGCAAAAAGTCCACCCCGCCCGGGAGCATGGGTTTGAGATAGAGCGCCGCGAGCTGTTTGGTGATGAGGTCGGCAAAGAGCAGGATGAGCATCACGAGCGCCCAGCCCGCCGCCCGCTTGAACATTTTCAGACGTTTCATATTCACTCCGCACTTCCCTTGCCCGCGACCATTTTTGTTTTGAGCGCGTGAAGTTCGGGCGAAAGATCTACCTTATAGATATGGGGCATGTCGCGGCGGGTGTACTCCTCCCAGAAGCGCGCCTTCTCGCGGCGGAAGTATGCAGCGAGCTCTTTGAGGGGTACCATGTCCGAAACACGCTTTCCGTTTTGCATGATCTTCTCGCGGAGATTGCGCACGCGGAACTTCTCCACCGTCATGCGGCGCCACGTCTCCACGGGGTGGAAGAGCTCCAAGGGCTTCCCGTCGTCCACGGTCTCGCCGCCCCGCGTAATGTAGTCGGCGATGGCCTTGTCGGTGTCGGGGTCGTAGAGGCGGTAGAGCTCCTTGACGCCGGGGTTGGTGACCTTCTCCGTCGTGTCCGAGAGCTTGATCTTGGGGATCTCCCTGCCGTTTTCGAAGACGGCCGCCAGCTTGTAGACGCCGCCGAGTGCGGGAAGGTCTGCACTCGTGATGAGCTTGGTCCCCACGCCCCAGCTGTCGATCGCCGCGCCCTGCTCCTTGAGGGAGGCGATGGAATATTCGTCGAGGTCGCCCGAGGCGCAGATGACGGCTTGGGGGAAGCCCGCCTCGTCGAGCATTTTGCGCGCCTGTTTGGAGAGATAGGCGAGGTCGCCCGAGTCGAGACGGATGCCCTTGGGTTCGTGGCCGCCCGCGCGCAGTTCCCTGAATACCTCGATGGCATGGGGCACACCGCTGCGGAGGGTGTCGTAGGTATCGACGAGCAAAAGGCAGTTGTCGGGGAAGCTCCTCGCGTAGGCACGGAAGGCCTCGAGCTCGGAGGGGAAATTCATCACCCAGCTGTGTGCCATCGTCCCCGAGACGGGCACGTCGAACAGCTTGCCCGCGTAGACGTTGGAGGTGCCCACGCACCCGCCGATCATGGCGGCCCGAGCGCCGTAGATGCCCGCGTCCGCACCCTGCGCGCGCCTGAGCCCGAACTCCATCACCCCGCCGCCCGCGGCGTCCACGATCTTGGCGGCCTTGGAGGCAATGAGCGTCTCGTGGTTGACGAAGGTGAGGATGGCCGTCTCGACGAGCTGGGCCTGCAACATGGGCGCGGTCACCGTGAGGATGGGCTCATACGGGAAGACGAGCTCTCCCTCGTGCACGGCGACGACGTCCCCCGTGAAGCGGAGCTTTGCAAGGTAGGCGAGGTAGTCCTCGGAGAAGCACCCGAGCGAGCGGAGATAGGCGATGTCCTCCCCGTCGAAGTGCAGGTTTTCGAGATAGGAGAGCACCTGCTCCATGCCCGCCGCCACGGAATAGGTGATGAGGCGGTTGGGGCGGAAGAAGACGTCGAACACGGCGAGTTGTTCGTGCTTTTTTTCATTGAAATACCCCTGCCCCATCGTGAGCTGGTAGAGGTCGGTGAGAAGCGTGAGATTTCTCATGATTTTTTCTCCTCCTTGTCGTTACTTTCGGACATGGGTGGTGCGGATGAGCTCTCAGGTGCATCATTCCCGCGTGCGGAAGAGGGCTCTGCGGGCTCTTTCGAAGGAGCGGAAACGGAAGAAGTCTTCTCCTTTTTTTCCTCCTTTTCGGGCCGTGCGGGATAGTTCGCGCCGAGCATGTTGAGCTTGGAATAATAGGGCTTTTCCTCTTTCGAAGCAGAGAGAAATTTGGTGATGCCGCATGCGTCGCCGTTCTTGCTCCCGACAAGGCTGCCCTCCTTCTTGTAGTTGATGATGAGAAGCGACGCGATGCCGAGGGCGCCGAAGAGGATCATGAGGATGGCAAAGAGTTCGCTCCACATGACGCCGCCGCCGTCGAGGATGAATTGTGCGTCGCGGAGAGGCTCCATGATGGAACGCACGGTGCCGTACCACACGAAATAGGAGAACATCAGAATGCCGTTGGGCTTTTTCTTCATGCGCCACGCGAGGGTGAAGAGGATGGCCCAACCGATCAGGTTGATGACGGATTCATAGAAGAAGAAGGCATAGTGCCACGTCGCGGCCGAGAGGTGGGAGAAGGGCGCCACGCCGCCCGCACCGGGGATGATCGGGACGGCGAAGGGGAACCACTGCATGGCGGGGTCTGTGACGGCCTGCCCGTACACTTCCCCGTTGAAGAAATTCCCCCACCGCCCGAGCGCCTGTGCGAAGAGGATGTTGATGACGACGCAGTCTGCCGCGCGGAGGAAGTTCACCTTACAGACGAGGCAGATGATGAGCCCCGCCCCGACGCCGCCGATGACACCGCCCGTGATCGAGAGGCCTTCCCACGGGAACTTCAAGAGCGCCCCGATGCCGAGCGCGGGATCGGTGAGGCAGGAGAAGAGCCGCGCGCCGATGATGGCCGACGGGATGCAGAAGATGAAGAGCGTGAACACGAAATTGGGGTCCATGTTGCGCCGCTTCATGAGGAGCGCCGAGAGCGCCGCGGCAAGGATCATCCCGCAGACGATGACGAGGGCATAGTATTGCACCTGCACCGAGAAGACGTAGATGCCCTTATCGTATGCCCCGAACAGGGGATTGAGCAAGAGTGTTTGCATAAGTTTACTCCTTATAGACGGTCATCCATATTATACCACACCTGCAAAAAAATGCAAGCGCTTGCGTCCCTTCGCGCACAAAAAGCTATGCAAACGCGATATGCAGGGGTTTTACCGCCCCCAAGACGGGCATTGCCGCAAAGAGGAGGACGTAATTTGCGAGGCTGTTCCAGATCTGCCCCAAAAAGAACAGCCGCACGAAGGCATAGGTGAGGTAGGTATTCATCCCGCCGAAGTGCTCCGAAAGGAGTTCGAGCGCCTTGGGGGAAAAGCCGACCTGCGTATAGTAGACGTAGAAGCCCGTCGTGTTCACCCCCACCGAGCAGAGGACGAGGATGAGAAGGCAGATGAGGGCGAGCTTGATGTAGCCACTCCCCCTGCACCTGAGAGGCAGCCGCATGACGAGCCCCGCCACGACGGCCATGAGCGCACACGAGAGCGCGACCCACCAATAATACAGGAGCCCCCAGCTGTTATAAAGATACCCCACGAAGTCGCCGAGGAAGACGGCCGCGCTCCCGAGCAGGGGCCCGAGGAGGATGCCCGCCAGCACCGACATGAAGATCGTGAGCGAGAACTGCACGTCGAGGAACTTGAATTCGAGGAACATGCTCGTCACGATGCACAGCCCCGCCACCACGCCCGTGTAGGCCACCTTGCGCGCACGGGACTTGCCGAGCATGACGTCCGAAAAGAGGAGCCTCATGAGTTTAGAAGACCCCGTCGCGGACATGGGTGCCTCGTTTTTTGTCTTACACATAAAAAACCTCCCTGAGGAGGTCCGCCGCGCCGCAGGAAAATTTGCGGGGCAGAAAGCGGACGCGCCGCGGCACCGCAGGGCCCTTTGCCCTTTCGTTTGCGAACAACGTCCCGTTTCGCAACACTTGACGCGCCTTGGCTACTCTTCGCATCCATCATACCACTTTCGCTCGTTTCGGGCAAGCGTTTGGAGGGCCTGCACATAAATTCTCACCGCTTGCACAAAATTTTCACATGGTACTCGTCATCATCCGCACCGCCATCATCTTCCTCACACTGCTCGTCATCATGCGCCTCATGGGCAAACGGCAGATCGGCGAGATGCAACCCTTCGAGCTCGTCATCACCCTGCTCATCGCGGAGCTCGCCTGCATCCCCATGGCCGATACCTCCATCCCCCTGCTCTACGGCATCATCGCCGTCGTCACCATCTACGTCCTGCACGAGATCATGACCCTGCTCGACCTCCGCCTCAAACCCGTCAAGTCCTTCATCAGCGGCAAGCCCGCCCTCGTCATCAACAAGAACGGCATCGACGACTACCAGCTCAAACGCAACAACCTCGACGTATCCGACCTCATCGAGTCTCTGCGCACGGCGGGATATTTCTCCCTCGACAGCGTGGACTATGCCCTCTATGAGGCGAACGGACAGTTTTCGGCGCTCCCCAAGGAGAACTACGAGAGCTTGCAGACCTCCCTCCCCCTCGTCATCATCGAGAGCGGGAAATATGATACGAAAAACTTGGAGCTCGCGGGCCTCGGGGAGAGCTTTTTCGAGCCCATTCTGCAAAGGGAGGGGGTAAAAAAGCGCAACGTGCTCGTGCTCACCGCCGACGGGACGGGCAAGCTCTACCTGCAAGTCAAGGGCGAAAAATACAGGGTGCTCACCGTCTCCTACCCCGGCGGCAGGACGTGGTGAAGCCTTCTTTTGAAGAGCCTCGGCGCGGACATGGTACCCCGTGCGCAGATGTACATATGACAAAATCACTCACAGCGATCGCGGTGGCGGTTGCGCTCCTCATCGGACTCGGCGTCTTTGAATGGTTCTTCGTGGAGGGGGAATTTTCGGGGTTCCGCGAAGAGCTCGAAAGCCTCTACGACAAATCCGAGCAGGAGACGGCCAACGGGGAGGACGCCAAGGCCGTGCAGGCGGCGTGGGAACAGCGCAAAGAGCGCCTACATGTGTGGATCCCGCACAACGACGTGGCGCGCATCGACGACTACATGTCCGAATCGGTGCGGCTCATCGCGGAGCAAAACTACACGCTCGCCCTCGCCAAGCTCGAGATCCTTCTGCACCTCACCGAGTGCCTCCCCTCCACCTACCGCCCCGCCCTCGAAAACATCTTTTAGGGCTTCGTTCGGGGTTATTTCCGAGTTTTAGGGCTTCGTTCGGGGTTATTTCCGAGCCCCGTCCTTTTCCCCGTCTTGCCCGTAGCCGCAGCACGCGGGCGCAGAAAGAGGCACGGCTTGGCGGGAAAAAACGCGCAGAAGAGACCGTAAACGGCCCCCCGATGACGGGAGACCGTTTACGAAGATTTATGGAGATCGACTGTGGACTTACTTTTCGCGGCCCTTGCCGGGCTGCGTTTTGTTGCAGACATTGCAGTGCGGGCATCCCCCGCAGCTGCCGCAGTCGCACCCGCTCTTGCCCTGTTTTTTGCGGATGTAACTCGCTGCGATCACGGCGACGACAAACCCCGCCGCGGCGATGATGAGCAGAATTTCCCACCAACTCATAGCTTACCGTCCTTTGCGGCCGCGGCCTCTTCGAGAGGCTCTGTCTCAAACATGGTATCCCCGTTTTCGATGGGATGCCGCTTGTTCCAGAGGATGATGCCGAAGGCTGCGGCGGCGAGCAGGGCGAATACGATGAAGACGGTCCACCACCAGCTCCCGACGAGATAGATGAGCGTGCCGACGGTGTAGGACGTGACGACCCAGAAGAGGAGCGTCCACTTGAACTTGCCCTCGGGGAGCTCTGCCTTGGCCGTGGCGCAGGCGGCGAAGCAGGGAATTGTCGTCATATTGAAGGCGATGAAGGCGATGAGCGCGGGGATGGTGATGCCCGTGGCGTTGATCATGGCAACGGCCTCCGCGACGCCCTCCTCCGTGGCGATATATTGCCCTGCGACGCAGGCCGCGAGCGTGCCGAAGGTGGCGATGACGTTCTCCTTGGCCACAAGCCCCGTGATGGCGGCGACGGCGAATACCCAGCCGAACTCTTTGAGTTGCGAGCCGAAGCCGAGCGGCGTGAAGATGGGCTGGATGAGCATGCCCACGGAGCCCAAGATGCTTTGGTCCATGTGCATGTTCGCGAGGATGGTCTCCCCTTCGAACTCGATCTCCTCGGGCAGGAACTGCCAATTCCACGAGAAGTTGGAGAGGAACCAGATGACGATGGTCGAGGCAAAGATGATGGTGAAGGCCTTCTTGACGAAGTGCTTGGTCTTATCCCAGAGGTGGATCATGAGGCCCTTGAAGAGCGGGGCATGGTAGGCGGGCAGCTCCATGATGAAGGGAGGCGTCTCGCCGCGCATGGTCGTGTTGCGCATGATGAGCACGCAGACGATGGCCGTCACGATGCCGATGAGGTACATAGAGTAAGTGATGACGTCGGCATTGCCCACGCCGAACACCTGTACGATGCCCCCCGCAATGGCCGTGAGGATGGGCAGTTTCGCGCCGCAGGAGAACATGGGGATGACGCGCACCGTGGCCGTCCGCTCGTTGTCGTCGGCGAGCGTCCGCGTGTTGATCATGGCGGGAAGGCTGCACCCGAAGCCCATGATCATGGGCATGAACGCCCTGCCCGAGAGCCCGAACTTGCGGAAGATGCGGTCGAGGATGAAGGCCACGCGGGCCATGTAGCCCGAGTCCTCCAATATGGAGAAGAAGAGGAAGAGCGTGAGAATCTGCGGGATGAACCCGAGCACGGCGGAGAGCCCGCCCCAGATGCCGTCGCCCACAAAGCTCCCCACCCACAGCGGGGCGCTTCCCGTGATGATGCCGATGAGTTCCCCCACCCAATCGAGCAACCATGTCCAAAGATTGGTGAAGATGACGCCCGGGGAGAAGATGGCCCCGTCGTAGAAACAGGCGAGCAACGTCACGCCGGGGTTGCCCATGTCGAGGCCCAAGTCTTCGAGGGAGGGAAGTCCCCCCGCCATCGCGCTGATGTAGAAGAGGTCCTCCGAGAAGGTGAGGTGGAAGATGGCGAACAGGATGACGAGGAAGATGGGGATGCCCGCCCACTTGTTGGTGAGCACCTTATCCGCCCTGTCCGAGCGGGAGAGCTTTTCACCGCGCTCCTTCCTGCGGTAGGCCGAGGAGTAGTTGGCCGAGATGTACTTATACCGCGCGTCCGCCACGACGGCCTCCAAGTCGTCGCCGAAGGTCTCGTCTTCGAAGGTGGCCTTGAATTCCTCCACCATGCCCACGAGCTCGGGGTGCATTTTTACTTCGATCTCGTCCATCTCGGCGAGTTTGACGGCGTGGAAGACGGGTGCGTCCACCTTGGCCCCTTTGAGTGCGATGCCGACGTCGCGCACGAGGTGTGCAAGCGGGGAATCGTGCAGCACGGTCACCCCCGCGCGGGGCTTTTTGGCGAAGGAGACGGCCCTGTCCATGAGCTCCTTGATGCCCGCGCCCTTCAAGGCCGAGATGGCGACGACGGGCAGGCCGATCTTTTGCTCCAACTCCTTGGCGTCGATCTCGTCGCCGCTCTTCTCCACGGCGTCCATCATGTTGAGGGCGATGACGAGGGGCACGTCGATCTCCATCAGCTGGGTGGTGAGGTAGAGGTTGCGCTCGAGATTGGTCGCGTCGACGATGTTGATGACGCAGTCGGGCTTCTCGTCGAGGATGAAGTTGCGCGAGATGACTTCCTCGGGGGTGTAAGGGGAGAGCGAGTAGATGCCGGGGAGATCCACGATCTGCACGGGCTCCTCGCCGCGCTTGTAGGTCCCCTCCCGCTTATCCACCGTGACGCCGGGCCAGTTGCCGACGTAGGCGGTAGACCCCGTGAGCAGGTTGAAGAGCGTCGTTTTGCCGCAATTGGGATTGCCGGCGAGCGCGAATTTCATCATCTCTTCACCTCCATGGTGACGAGGTCGGCCTCCGTCTTTCTGAGCGTGAGCTCATAGCCGCGGATGGTCACCTCGACGGGATCCCCGAGCGGGGCCTTCTTGCGGAGAAGCACTTCGGCGCCCGGGGTCACACCCATGTCGAAGAGCCTTCTCCTCAGTCTTCCTTCGCCCGAGACGGTCTTCACGACTCCCTTCTCGCCGACGGAAAATTCGCTGAGCAGCTTTTCCATATTCTATAATATCCTCCCAATGAGTTTTGTTGCCTTATTTTACTTTTCTCACGCGTTACTTTTCTCACGCGGCATCCATGCGCGGGGCGGCACTCCTTTCGTGGTCTCACGCGACATAGATGCGCGAGGCGACGCTCCTGTCGAGGGCAAGGCGGCCGTCTTTGACGCGGCACACGGTGCTCCCGCCGCTCGAGGAGATGACGGTGATGGTCCCCTCCACGAGGACGCCTAAGTTGGAAAGGTGCTTTTTGGTCTTATCGTCCGCAACGATTTTTACGATTTTGACTTCCTGTCCGATGGGTGCGAGCAATAACGGCATGTCGTCTCCTTTGGTTCGCCTATGCGAACTCATCTCCGATAAATTTGCCCGCCATCTGCGGGCAACGAATGGGTTAGCCTTTGCTAACTGTGTTTATTCTATCACATGAAATTTACCTTGTCAACTGTTTTTCGCCCCTTTTTTGAAAAAAGTTCGCCATTGCTAACTAAAATTTTTCGGGAGGGGCGACAAGACCTCATCACCCGCTTCGCGGGAGCTTCCCCAAAGGGAAAGCCGAGAAGACGGACTTCGTCTGCCCGAAGGCGTTTTTTTGTTATTCTAAGCGCATCAAATTGCTAAAATCCGTGAAACTTAAAAAAATTAAAAATTTCACGCATTAGTCTTGCTTTTTTCCACGGTATGTGGTAGAATTGTTTTTGCGACACAATTTCATACTAATAAAAGCAGATACAATGGCATAGGTGTATCCTTTTTTCTAACTGCTTTTTATTAGTTTATTTTAGAAATTGTGTCGCAACAATGAGGATACTACTTCATGCGGGCGTCCTCATTGGGGGCGTCCTTATTTTTTGCCCTTTTTGTCCCGCAAAAAAATTTGGAGGTAACAAATGAAACACTAATGCCCCTCATGCGGCACAACTTATGAGGGAAACTTCTGCCCTAACTGTGGCTTCCAATGGATGGAAAAAAAGACCTGCCCTAAGTGCAACACGACGGTCACGGCCAATGCCCGCTTCTGCAATCATTGCGGCTTTGCCTTCGACATGCCTGCTCCACAGATCCCCGTGGCAGTCCAAGCTCCCGCGGCCGAACCGGCCCAAGCACAAAAAAAGAAGGTGAGCCGAACCTTCAAAAAGTTCTATTTCTTCTTGCCGCGCGTGCCCTCCCTGCTTTTTCTCATTTTCTCCGCGGCGCTCTTCCTCTTCTATCTCGCGCCCGTCGCAATCTCGCCCGGCATGGTAATCGGCGGAATAAAGATCCCTGAGACCAACTTTGGCAACGTCTATCAATGTCTTCATGGCATAACTTTCTCCCTCGGAAGCGATCTCGGTGAAAGTTTTGGCGGAAGTTTTGGCAGCGGATTCGACGTCACGGCGGAATCTCCCGAACTGCAATGGGTAATGATTTGTTTACTCATTATCGCCGCTGTCATGACCATCTTCGGCTTGATTTGGGTGAACAAGACGACCACGTATCGGCGTGATTACATCGTATGTGACATTATCGGTGGGGCGGCATGGCTCACTATGCTCGTTCTCTCCTCCATTGTCATGGCGGCAATTGCAGAATTTGATGACGGAATGGGGATGTTGAAAGCAGGCGCTGCAATCGAACTCATCCTCTCCTTCTCGGTCATCTACCTCGTGTTGGAAATTGCCTCGATTGTGGCAGTGCATGTCTTGCCATCTCACGTTCCCGCTCTCAACCCTATCAAATCTTCTTTCACACATTCTGAAAATTTCGCGGTGAACCTCTATCGCTGGCTTGCTTACCTCCCCATGGTACTCTTTGGAATAATCTCCCTCTCGCTCTTCTTCTTTTATATTGCCCCGACAGCAAATCTCGAAAAAATGCTCACCTTCGGGTCGGTATATGAGCTCGTTAAGGATCAAACGAATTCTCCACTCCTGGAGGCAGCAATGACGCGCAACCTCTCCTTAACACTGATTTCTCTCGCCATTATCCAAACTGTGTTCTTCATGGCATGGCTGTTTGAAATAGGTATCGTGAAGTCATCCACACGCGGCAATACTGTTTTTAAGGGATTCTCTCTGATACCCATGTCCGCACTCGCCATCTCGACAGGTATTTTTGTCGGACAAGTAAACGGGAATGAATTGCAGGCCGGTGTGTCGATTATCGTTCCCCTCATTCTTTCCCTTTCCTATCTTGGCGCGCTGGTCCTTGCCGCTCTATGCAGGAAGTTGCTTAAAAACACAGCCTCCGTCTCTGCCGACATTGCCGCGCAAAAAGATCGGATCGAAAAGTGGAAAGCCGATCATAACGCACCCGTTAAGAAGGCGCGCCCTCCCAAGCCCGAAAAACTCAAAGGTGAATTGGTGGAATACATCTACAAAACCCGCAAGTTGCGGCTCGTCTCCTCTCCTGTGCTCTTCGCCGTGCTCAGCATCTGTCTCGGGCTTATTGGTGGTTTTCTTATTGGTAGTGGTTTTTCAATGACTCCTCTTCTCCTCTTAATGACTCCTCTTCTCCTCTTTTCAGCGTTCGGCGCTGTTCCCCTCGCTCTGATTTTCTTTGTCGCATCGTTCTTCTGTCGTTACGGGAAAACCCATTGCAGCATCAATAAAGTTTGGACGATAATCAAAATCGTTCTCAATATTTTGTATCTTGCGTTGGCAGTAATCGGGGCGTTGGCAGTAATCGGGATTGTGTCCGACTGTTACACGAACTTAACCCCTCAGATTCAGGGAGACATATGGGTTCTTGTGATCTTAGTGCTATTGCTTTGTGTCCCGCTCGCCCTGAACATAGCAATGCTGAAGAAGAATAAGCATGTTGAAAAAAAACTCCGTGAAAATCCAGACGCTTGGAATGACTATCGTACACAAAGATTCGAATATCTCGAGGCCAAACGGGCACATCACGAACAGAGCAGCTATCGTTACAGATGCCTATGCTATGAGCAAGGGCGTCAATACAAGCGACCTTGGGAATTTGTCCTCTGGACGGTCAACCACCGCGTGCTCGTCGCTATGCTCCTCTCGCTGTTCACCATTTCGATCATCCTCCTTATCGCGCTGACCTAACATTCATTAGGAAGAAGGAAAATCCCTCCTAAGAAAAAATGTGACATATACCCCCTCCCCAAGGAGGGGGTAACGCTCGTGTTGAGCTCGGTCGCAGACATAGTACCCTCAAACGAAGTCCGACTGTTGGATAAACAACCCATGCGCTCTATTACGTCATGCTGAGCGTTAGTCGAAGCATCACCGCATTTATCGTTGTGGTAAGCGCGTCATCCTGAGGCGCAATGATAAAACGGAGTTCGACGCAGCTGTCCCCGAACGATCCAGAGGTACGCAGTCCGACTGCTTGGGCAAGGGACCAAGTGTTCTAAATACGTCACCCTGACCGCGCGAGACTTCTATTTGTGATTCCAAGCGCGACACGAGCCGTAGGCGAAGTAGCTGTGTCGAAGGGTCACCTTAGTTTTAATAATGCGGTGATGTTTCGACAGGGTCAACATGACGCGTAATTGGAAATGCCTTGGTTCGTTCACTCCGAGCACACAGGCACGTCATTCCGAGGCGTAGCCGAGGAATCTCTGAGTTTCCACTTATTATAATGTAAGCGCATCTCAGAGATTCCTCACTCTGTTCAGAATGACGCCTTAATTGGGCCGCATCGTTAATCGAAACCCCTCACCGCCGAAAGGGCATCGGCGGAGCTCCCCTTACAGGGGCGCCAAGGGGTCGCTCATACGCAGTCCGACGAAAAGCTCCTCCTTGGGGAGGAGCTGTCACGCGTGAGCGTGACTGAGGTGGGGATCACAACTGTTCCTTCCGCTTTATAAGGAAAACCGATCGAGTTTTATAAGGAAAAGCAATCATAGCCCCCACTCCCTACCCCCCTCCCCAAGGAGGGGGGTAACGCTCGCGTTGGGCTCGGTCGGACAGAATGGCGCTCGGAATGATCCCGGGTGGAAATGACGGGCGAGGCCCTGTGCGTCAGGGAGCAAATGTGATGTTCACGGCGCCGGTGGAGACGCGGACGTCGAGCTGTTTGGAGCCACCCTGCCGATCGTGCAAATTACAGCTGCCCGTGCTGCACGAGGCCGTGATCGCATAGTCCTCTTCCTTTCCCGCGACCGTCCCCGATACGGCTCCCGTGCTCGTGTGCAAGGTGATGAAGTCGGCGCGGAGATCTTCCAGCGAAATCTCGCCGGTGCTCGTGGCGGCATGTACGCGCGCACACGCGACATCTTTGAGAACGATCGCACCGGTTTTTATCTCCGCCTTGACCGTTTCCGCCCGAACATTGTCGAATTTGATCACGCCGTTGGTTGTCTCTACCCAGACGCTCCCGGCCGTGATATTTTGCAATTTGACGGCGCCGTTTACTGTCGTCGCCTTCACCGTATCGGCGGCAACATCGCTGAGGGAAATGGCGCCGTTTATGACCGTGATGACGAGATCGGAGCATACCATGTCAGCGATGGATACTTCGCCGTTTTTCACTTCTACGCTGAGAGCGCCCGCAAAGGAAGCGGGAAGATAGAGCTCCGCGCTTTGCAGATCTTCCGTCACGGCGCCGACGAGCAGTCCGCGGTGCCATTGGAGGCTGAGCGATGCACCCATGACCGAAAAGCCCTCGCTCCCGCCGCCCAGCACGGCCTTTCCGTCCCCAAAGGCAAACCGCCTCGGGACCTCGGGGAAGTCGCGGTAGACGAGCTTGCATGTCTCGTCCTCCGACCGCTTGACCGTGACGGCAGAGTTATCCACCTCCAAAACCATCTCGTCGGAGACGGTGAGCTGCTCCTCATGGGTGACGAGCCCGTCGGTGACGGCAAGGTTTTGATAGCGGAATCCAAGCGCGCCGAATGCCGCCACGAACATGAGCTGCCCGCCGAGCAACATCGCACAGCCTGCGATGAGTGCGCGCCGCATGCGTTTTTGCATGGGATTTTTTTGTGTGGGACGGGCCACGACGAGCCGCCACATGCCCGCAAGCCCTTTGGCGAGGACGACCGTCAGGATCTCCGAGAGCATGGCGAGGGCGAACATGACGGAGGCCATCCCCCACTGTGCAAAGAAGAGCGCCGCGTGCCCCGCGAACAATAGCCCGAAGGAGATGGCGAGAGCATAGACGCCCGCGATGGCGAGTGCCACCCCCGCGACCGCAAACGAGAAGATGAGCGCGGCGAGCACAATTGAAGCGACCGCGGCAAGTAATCCTCCCGCAAAACGCGCCACCGTGAGGGGCTCCTTTCGGACACGGTACCCTCGTTTGTCGTCTGAGCTCTTCTCGGAGGCCACATCCCGCAGGTAGGTTTCCGCGACTTTTTCGGGCGGTTCAAGCTCGGCAAAGACCTGCCGCGGACTCTTCCCCTGCTCCAATCGGTCCTCGATGAGCTCGTCGTAGTAGGCAACGAGGTCCTCCTGCTCGCGTGCGGGCACCCCCTTCAAGGCCCTTGCAAGTTTCTTCAAATACGTTCTCTTCTTCATTTTTTTCCTCCCGCGATAAAATCGTGGATCCGTTCGAGCTCTGCCCATTCCTCGCCGAACTGCCCGAGGCGCACCAGCCCCGCCTGCGTGATGCGATAGTACCGCCGCAACCTGCCGCCGTGTTCGCATGTGTAGGTCGTGAGCAGTCCGCCCGCTTCCAACCGTTTCAGGATGGGATACAGCGTCGACTCGGACACCTCCACCACCTTGGAGAGCTCAGTCACAAGCTGATAGCCGTAGGAGTCCCCCCTCTCGAGAAGCGCGAGCACGCACACATCGAGCAGTCCCTTTTTCATCTGAATATCCATGGATACCCCTCTTTGCATGATATTATACATTGCATAGTATTGTCTGTCAAGCGTTTCGGATAAAATTCTCGGAAATTTTTGTCTTGCCTTCCCCCTTGGGGAAGGTGCCCGTAGGGCGGATGAGGGGGATAAAGCCCGCCTTGCCCGACATCTTCCCCAGAATTTGCCACCGCTCGAAATGACAAATCAGAGTGCCCTTTCGGTTAAATATGTTGCCGCCCGCGCAAAAACTTGCGCGGGCGGCTTTGAAAACTTTTGTTGAGCCTACTTGTTTTTTAAGAGCGTAAGAATAGCCTCTTTCCTTGCCGCGCTTGCCGATCGCAACAAGTCGACGATCTCCTTGTCCTTGGCATACGCATACATGTCATAGTAGAAAAACTCGCTCTCCGTGGAATTACAAGCCTCAATGATTTTGAGAAGAGCAGAAACCGAGGGCTCGAAACTATCATTTTTTGATTCCAGCCGCGAAATATAGGCCGAATTTTTGCCGATCCTAAGGCTAAGTTCCCGTGCGGAAAGCCCTGCTTTCGTGCGCATGATGCCGATCCGTCTTATGACTTCATCCTTATCCATATATCTACCTCTCTACCATAATTATATAGATTGCGATAACAGAGATGGATTTATGTAACTTGTAAAAATTACATGATATGAAATAAATATTGCACTTATATGTGCATTTGATTGCCTTTCATGTCATCTTTTGCTATAATCATAAAAAGGAGTATGATCATGGCAAAGGAAAAATTTCTCAAAGCATACGAAAAAAAGAACGATGAGTTCTATACGTTGTATGAAGACATTGCCGCAGAAGTGCCGTTATATAAGGCGCAACTGCAAGGAAAGCGGATACTATGTCCTTGTGATTGGGACGAGAGCTTGTCCGAAGAGATCGTATATAACAACGGGGATTATGTTCCCCCATCCGATCTGCTTTCGGCCGGAAATTACGTGAAAGAGGTAGATATATCCGCTTCCGCCGAAAAATTCGAAAAAGACTTGAAGCTGGTAAAATGCAATTTCGTTAAATTCTTGATCGCCCACGCCGATGCCTACGGGATCCGATCCATATCGGTGAGCGGATACGATCCGAAAACAGGCGAAGGAGTCAAATTTCAAGACATTGATTACAGCAAGTATAATTTAGTCATCACAAACCCGCCGTTCAGCCTGTTTGTGGATTTTATAAACACGATGTTTCTAAACAGCATGAAATTTTTGGTAATAGGACCGCTGACAGCTCTTTCTTACAAAGATGTATTCGGCCATATCATGCACAATGAGATGTGGCTCGGGTACGCCAAGCAGCTTTCGGGGTTTCTATTATCTGACGGGACTAAGGTTTTATCAAATGCCCCCGAAGGATCCGTACCGCGCGCATGCAAATGGTATACGAATTTAGATGTAAGCTACCGTCACGATAAAATGACGCTGACCGAGCAATATTCCCCCGATAAATATCCCAAATACTATAATTACAATGGAATCGATGTTTCCAGAGCCACCTTGATCCCATACGACTACGAAGGACACATGGGCGTTCCGATCAGTTTTTTAAGTAAATATAATCCCGAGCAATTTGAAATCATCGGCAAGGGGGTACAGATCGAAAAGACGATCCGCTTTAAGGGTGACAAAGCGACACTATGGATTGAAAAAAACGGGAAACCCTATAAAGCACCCTTTGAGAGGATCATTATCAAAAACAAGGAGGTGTATCACGATGAAGATCGGGGAACTCTATGAAAAGATCCGCAACGGAGTCATCATCAGTGACATTGAATTGCAGAGAGAAATTATCTATAACCGTGAAAAGCAGACGCTTGTTGTGGACAGCATCATGAACGATGTCCCTCTTCCTGCCTTCTATCTATGGAAAAATGAAGAGGACAAATTGGAAGTTTTGGATGGGAAACAGCGCATCGAAGCCATAAAAAAATTCATCGAAAATGATTTGGAATATTACGGCAAATTATGGAAACAGACAGACCCCGATCTACAAAAAAAATTGCTGGATACCGAGCTCTCTGTCATGATATGCAGCGGGTCAAAAGAACTGAAAAGAGAGATCTTCAACAGGATCAATACGCTCGGCGTTCCACTCTCTCCCTATGAAGTTTTGAACGGCCTTTATCACGGGGAATATCTGCGCGGGCTCACAAGCTATGTAAGCCGAGATCGGGTCGCAGGCAAAGTTCTCGGCCCCAACAGCCGCGGGAAGAATCAAATGCGCGTGTTGAAATTTCTGTGTCAACTGAAAGGAGAGAAGGATATCCGTGACTATGTGGAAACCCAACAAAATACTGCATTTGTAACCGACCAGAGATTGGTCATGAAGTATATCAAATTCATCAAGGATATTTTCGATGACTACGGGCAACTTGATATTTATTTTGCATTGTCCATAAAATATTTACCGGATGCCGCGATCTGGAAAGAGCACAAGAGCGAGATCAATGCCAAAATCAAGCGGTATTTGAAAAGTAACGATTGCAAGATCACAGACAAACGGAAAGAGATAGAAGATATCATACAAGCAATTGTAAACGGTATCAGTGTAGACGATAAACGGCTGTTTACGATCGACGATAAGCGCGAACTGCTCAGGCTTCGGGAATGCAGGGAAGGGAAATATCAATGCAAGGCGTGCCAAAAATGGTTTTATGCCGAAGAACTGCAAATGGACCACGTCGATCCATGGTCGAAGGGCGGCAGGACAGTACTCTCCAATGCTGAGCTCCTTTGCGGGCCCTGTAATAAAAAGAAAGGAAATCAATAAAACACACATCCGAGTGCCGCCCCCACTCCCCTTCCCTATGGAGGGACACGCGCCGCTCCGCCGCTCATGGAGCAGATAAGGAATGGCTTTGGAAATGGCAAGAAACCCTTGACTTTGCGGAGGAGCTGTGTTACAATGAATTTAAGATCTGCGTCGGAGGTGGAAAATGTTCCGAAAAATTTCCAAAAAAATGAAACGAAAGGCCTCCATGGCGGGCATGGTGGCGGGCGCGGCGGTGCTATATGCGGCGGCCGCTTTTTGCTCAACGCTTGCGGCGGGGCCTGTTCCCGCTTTTGCAAACTCCGCGCAGTCCCACTTCAGCGGCGTGAGCGCGACGGGTGCGATGCCCGCAGATGCCGAGAGCCCCATCGTCATCGAAAAGGAACTGCTCACGCTCGAGCTCGGAAGTTTTCCCTCAAATCATTATCGATCCGCCGAACAATTCCTCGCTTATGACGGCAAAGTCACCGCGCAGTACACCTTCTATAATCCCTCGGAGTACACGGTGACCTCCAAGCTCCTCTTCCCCTTCGGCCGCCTGCCCGACTATGCCGACTCCTACTACGACGAGGCGGGGAACCCCGTGGCGCCCGACGATACCGCAAAGTATGAGATCCTCGTGGACGGGGAGAAGGCGCCGACGCGCATCCGCCACACCCTCTCCTATGAGTATGAACAGTTTGACGTGCAGCGGGACCTCGGCGCCGTGCATGACGATTTCGTCTCGGACAGCTTCTTCTCCCCCAACCTCCCCGTGACCGAGTATTGCTACAAGGTCAGCGGCGTAGATTTTCAGAGCTACCAAGCGGTAACAGTCGCCTTCGACGTGCCCGATCTGAATGGGAAGACCGTGCTATATTTCCCGCAAAACAATTCGGGCCGCAGGCTTTCGGACGGGACAATGCGATACGGGGCGGACGCCGCCACGAGCGTCTCGCTCTATGTGATCGGGGAGCCCTTCGTGCCCGCGTGGAAGTTTTATGAGAACGGCGCGATGAACGACCGCGAGCAGATCGCAGGCAGCATGGCTTTGAAAGAGACGCGCACTATGACCTTCGGAGAACTTGTGCTCGGCTGGCGGGACGAGGCGGGGGCCGTCTCGGAGGTGGATTGGTACAACGCCGCCGTGGCCGAGTTCAGACGCGCCTGCGACAGGGACGCCTCCGTCTTCACCCTTCCGTATACAGGGCACAATTTATACAGAGCGCTCATGCGGTGGTATGAATACGAGATCGTCTTTGCCCCGGGGGCCCGCGTCATTAACAGCGTGACCGCGCCCCTCTACCCCTACATCGACCTCAGCTGGACGCCCGCCGTCTACAATTACACCTATTTCCTCTCCCCCGCGAAGACCTGGAAGAGTTTCGGCGAGCTAAAAATCGAGATCAATACGCCCTACTTTCTGATCCAAAGCAGCCTCGAAGGGTTTACAAAGACGGAAAACGGCTATACCATGTCTGCAAGCAGCCTTCCGGAAAGCGAATTGCAATTCACGCTCTCGACTGCGGAAGCTCCCGACGGCCCCGATTGGACAGACAGCCTCTCCGCCCTCTTCAACACCTTCCCCTTCGGCATCATCATGGTGGCCGTCCCCGTCATTCTTGTGCTCGCCTGCGTTATCGCCGTCATCGTCGCCGTCCGCAAACGCAAACATAAGAAACCTTAAACGACCCGGAAAAGTATTCCTTTATACTGTATACTACCCCTGCATGATCCATCCCCTACTCGCTCCGTTTCGGACGCTTCTTATCTTAAAAAGAGGCCGTCCGAAATTTTTTTATTTTAATGATTGAAATTCATTGACTTTCATTCAACGAATGTGGTACAATAAAATAAAACCAAAAGGAGACCGTAAAATGAACGATTTTGTTTTTCAAAACACCACAAAGGTTTATTTCGGAAAAGACCAACTGAAATCTCTCGGTGCGGAACTCAAAAAGTACAAAGAGTGCTTCTCGTCTACGGCGGCGGCTCGATCAAAAAAACCGGACTTGAATGTGCCTGTAATAGCATAATAAAAAAATGTAAATAAAAATCGGAGGTAATATCTAATGATCGAACAAGTTCTTTCACGTCACGGCGTGGCTCTCCGCGTAAAGATCACGGTGAAAACGCTTGTCTCGCTTGGCATTGTCGCGCTCGCGGTGGTGCTTCCACAGCTCGTGCATCTCGCCCTCGGCGCGCCCGGCGGGATGCAGTGGCTGCCCATGTATCTGCCCATTCTTCTCGGCGGATGTCTTCTCGGCTGGAAATGGGGCCTGGGCGTTGGGATCCTCTCCCCCGCCATCAGCTTTGCGATCACCGCGCTTGCCGGCGACCCCATGCCCGCCGCGGCACGTCTGCCGTATATGATCGTGGAGCTCGCGGTATTTGGAGCCGTTTCAGGACTCTTTTCGCGCAAGATCGCGGAGAACGGCTGGATGGCATTCCCCGCAGTACTCCTTGCGCAGGTCGCAGGCAGGCTCACCTTCCTCGCCGTTGCGGCAATGTTCCAAACCATCTCCCCTCTCTCGGCGGCGACGGTTTGGTCGCAGATCCAGACGGGACTTTTGGGCATGGTTTTGCAGGCCGTCCTCGTCCCCTTCGTCGTCATGGGACTTCGTCTGCTCCTCATAAAAGACGGGGAATAAGGCGCGCATGGCGGAAACAGGACAACGCAGGAAAACGGAGGACATATGTCTGAAAAAATGACGAACAGAAAACTTGCCGCTTTGGAGACAAAGAGGAAACTTTTGGAGACGGCAAAGGACATCATCCGCGAAAAGGGACTTGTGAATACTTCCATCGAGGAGATCACGAAGGCGTGCGGCGTTTCCAACGGGACGTTTTATACCTACTTCAAGCGCAAAGAGGACGTGGTTTTTGCGATAAGCCATGATATGTTTCGTGAGATCTACGAAAAGGCGCAAAACTACGACGGACCGTTTATGGACCGGCTGACCTTCTACATGGTCACTTTTTCGGGTCATATCGAACGGGACGGACTCAAACTCTGCCAGGAATGGGTGCGCAACACCGTAGACCCCGACCTCGTGGGCAGTCCCTACGACAGGGAAAAACTCCGCATGGACAACGATTCCATGAGGGGGATGCTGCAAATCGGCATCGAGCGGGGCGAACTCAGAGAGGATACGCCGATCGACGCGCTTGCAGACGCGCTCACGGACGTCATTTACGGCGAAATGCTCTGTTGGGATATGGCGGGCGGCGCGTATAGCTATGAGGAGCGCACCAAGACGTTTTGCACGATGTTCCTGCCCGCAATGATGCGGCCGTACTTAAAAGGAGAAAACGACGATGAATGAAATCAAAAAATTGGGATTCGGGCTCATGCGGCTGCCGCAGAAAAGTGCGAACGGGGCCGATATCGACATGGAAGAATTCAAAGAAATGGTAGACCTCTTTCTTGGGCGGGGATTTACCTATTTCGATACCTCCTATGTCTACCACAACGGCGCGTCCGAGACGGCGATCCGCGAAGCCCTTGTCAAGCGTCATCCGAGAGACATTCCAAATGCCCGCGGAGAACAGAGTGGAAGAGATCTTCAACGAACAGCTTGAAAAGTGCGGGGTGGAATACTTTGACTACTACCTCTTACACAACCTCAACCGCTATCTTTACCGCAAAGAGGTGAAGGCCTGCCACCTGTTCGATTTTATGAAAAAATGGAAAGAACAGGGAAAAATCAGACACATTGCCTTCTCTTATCACGACGACGCCGAACATCTCGATCGAATTCTCACCGAGCACCCCGAGGTGGACGCCGTGCAGATCGTTTTGAACTACTACGATTGGGAAGAGCCATTCATTCAGTCGAAAAAGTGCTACGAGGTCATCCGCAAACACGGGAAGCAAGTTATCGTCATGGAACCCGTCAAGGGCGGCGCGCTTGCCCGTGTGCCGTCGGGCGCGGAGCATCTCCTCAAAGACATTGATGGGGACGCTTCCCCCGCAAGCTATGCCATTCGGTTTGCCGCATCGCACGAGGGCGTACTCGTCGTCCTCTCGGGCATGAGCAACCTTTCCCAGGTCGAAGAAAATACGGGCTATATGCAGGAATTCAAGACATTGAGCGACGTAGAAGAGCGCGCCCTGAACGCGGTCAAAGCTGCGTTCCAAAAGACGTGGAAGTATCGGTGCGACAATTGGGAGGCGTTGGACGAGAACGATTACGGCGTCCCGATCTCGGGCATCATCAGGGCGTATAACAGCATGTTCATCCAGCCCGACCCCTATTTCAGCGCGGAACTCAATTACTATAAAAGTTTCCGTTCGGCCTACGATCTCGCCTTTGAAAGGGGGATTGGTCCAAAGAGACGGCGAAGATCGGCGGCGCGTTTGATGTGACTGCCGCTCTCAGAGAGGCCGTCAAAACGCAGCTCGAAAACAGTTTTCAAGATTACATGGATTGAGTGCGGTTCATGGTTTTCATAAAAATATAAACCATAGGAACGGATACGAAAAAACAGCGGGGAAGCCCGCTGTTTTTTTGTTGATGGGAGTTCCCGCCGCCGAGTAAATTCATGATCGCCGTCTTGGAGACCTGCTTGTCATAGATGGGCTTGGGACCGTCGCCGAACGGGATGCAGTAGCCCTCCCCCTCAGACATGGTATGCCCGTAATAGCTCTCAAAGATGTCCGTCGGCTTTTTGACGTTCTGATCGTAGTCGATGAGAAACCGCCGCGTAAGTTCGTTCACCGCTTCTCCTTCCAAACGAACGCCGACGTCCTTCCAATGCCCGTGCTTTACAATTCAAGATATAACGGAGAGGGATGTAAGAGACCACAGGCTCGGTCGTCACGAAGGATATTCCCGCAAACGTCGTGGCGGTCGGAAATCCCTGCCATGTAAAATACGCCTTTTAAGCGCTCGTCGGGGTCGATCGAATGGTTGGTGCAAATGAGCTTGCAAGCGGGACCGATCAGGGCACAACTCCCGATGTCGATAAAATTGGTGTCGAGGAATGTGCAATCGTAATTGATCATTGCCATTCCGTGAAAGCGGATGTTTTTGCCGAAACTGCACCGAAATCCGTCCTCGATAAAGACGTATTCGTTATGGCCTGTCACAAGCTCTTTGATGATTTCCGCTCTTTTCGGATCGGATGATTTGAGCCATGAAGTTCGTAGAGCATATCCTTTACCTTACTTTGGAAAGAGCAACTTCTTTATCCCTGCGGTCGAACTGCTCGCCCGAAAGCGCTTTTTCAAGTTCGGACATAGCTTTATTCCTCCACGATTTGGACGGCGTACTTTTCGTCGAGTCCGCGCTCCTTCAAAAAGGCATTGAACTCGGCGGCAAGCTGTTCGGCGGAGGATTCGGCGGGTCTTGCGTTCGGTGTTGCACTGTGCGCACGGATATTTTCCTGCGCCTTTGCGTGGAGTTCGTCGAGCTTCGTGGCGGTATCCATGTTCGCGTTCGCTGCTCCCCTCTTGATGTTCTCGATAACTAAGCGGCACTTTGCCTTGAACCCCTTGGTGTGAAGAAATTCGCGAAATTCCTTGTTTTCTTCGGAGTTTTTGACGGCTTGGATATTCGCCTTATCCTGCTCGTGTTGGCGGTGGGCGTTGTCTCCCATTTGTTCGAATGCCACCTTGAATTTTGCGACGATGCCCTTGGTATGGCAAAATTCCTCGAATTGTTTGGCGATCTCTTCCTGACTGACTGCATAGTCCGCATTGTAGTTTTCCATTTTTCTTCTCCTTATTTCTATAAATTTTTTATTTTTTTCGGAATGTTTTAAGAGAATTCCGAATTGCTCTTCGTAGGTCTTTGCCGACAGAAATTCCTCGAAGTCCTCCATCGTGAGCGCCGAATCGTCCCCGTGTCCCGCCTCCGTCGTCAACCTTATGATCTTGATTTTCTTTGCCATAGTCCATTCCGCATCCTTTGACCATAGTTTAGCGCGATTTTCCCCAAAACACCACAACAGAAATCCCGAAAAGTGTTGATTTTAAGAAAAGTTTTTTGGAAAGAAACGGACAAACCGTCTTTTTACAGTT
>CANQJJ010000006.1 GCA_947624215.1 uncultured Clostridia bacterium | reverse complement strand
CAGCCAATGCTGATGTTTTCATTAGGGTTTATCGCTCAAGATTCACTCCCTCGGCTCTGCCTCGGTCGGAATGAGGGCCGTTCACACGGGCTTGGTCGTAGCAAGATTCTTCGCGGATGAGCAGTTCGCCCTCATACAAACCCTTTCGCCTCAGAATGACGCTCAAATTGCCTCGGGCGGGCTCAGAACAAGAAACCTAAGGAGGAAAATATGGAAAAATTTTATGCGTATATCGACAGGATGAAGTTCATCAAGCGGTGGCAGCTCATGCGCTCGACGCGCGAGGAGAACATCATGGAGCACTCCCACTCGGTGGCCGTGCTCGCGCACGCGCTCTGCGTCATCGAAAACGGCATCTTCGGGGGAAACGTCGACGCGGAAAAAGCCGTGCTCTACGCTCTCTACCACGAGGTCAGCGAGGTGATGACGGGGGACATGCCCACGCCCGTCAAGTATTTCAACAGCGCCATCCACGGCGAATACGAAAAGCTTGAGTCCATCGCCGTCGAAAAGATCGCCTCCACGCTCCCCGCCGAGATGCGCCCCCTCATGATGCCCGCCCTGCTCCCCGATAAACAGTCGGAGGAATACGCGTTCGTGAAGGCGGCCGACAGGCTCTCGGCCTACATCAAGTGCCTCGAAGAGCTCCGCTCGGGCAACCGCGAATTCGTGCAGGCGGAGCGCTCCATCAAGCAGTCCCTCACCGAGCGCCACATGCGCGCCGTCGACTATTTCTTCGAACACTTCATCCCCGCGCTCTCCCTCACCCTCGACGAGCTCGAAGGCCTCTGAGCCTCTCCGTCAGACGAAAATCGGCCATACCATGTCCGAAACTTGGGCGCAGGAAACCTTCTTTTCGCGCAGTTTGCTTCGCCTCTTTTGCTCTTTTTCGGAAGGCATGTTTTTTGCCCCGTGCCCGCCCTTTCTTCTGCGGGAGGGGAGGGGCTTATTTTTTCGCCGCGGATGCAGATACTCATAGCCGTGAAGGTTTATGCAAATATAAATTCTCCTTATAGCTATTATACAAAATTCGAATACTATCACAAAGTGCAAGCGGGGTGAAAGCCGTGTGAAACGGAGATGTAAATTTACAAATTATATTGAAATTAACCCCTGAAAATGAGAGAAAGGACTCACAATCTGTAAATAAATTACAAAATAATTCAAAACGAAATCCAAAATAAATTCGTTTGACAGGGGGTCGGTTTGCGTGGTATAATTTCACCACTATCAAACATTATATAGCACGCGTGTGGAAAAATGACTTTATGCGCCGTGCAATGATGACGACACACGAAAAAAACTTTGCAGGAAAAGAAGGAAATCATGGCTAAGACAGGAAAGAAAATCAGATCGCTCGTTCTCGGCACGTCCGTCGTGCTCATGGCGGGCACCCTCGCCGCTTCACAGCTCTTGCCCGTTTTAAGCGGCATCGGCGGGGCAGACCCGATCCAATCGGGTACGGAAACACCTCTCGTCCGCGAGTATTCCACCGACGCGGTGGATCTGCACACGCAGGACTTCCTCTCGGAGCGCACCGTGTCCAGTCTTCCCGAGGGCATCTCCTCCGACAGGGAGATCTCCGTCCTCGTCAAGACGGCCGAGAGCGGCATCCTGGAGGCTTACGACGCGCAGAGCGCCATTTCCCGCTATGCGTCCGTCGCAGAGTTTGCGACTTCCTCCAAGGGCACCGAGATCGCGTCCCGCATCGAGGCGCGCAACAACGAGGTCAAAAACATTCTCGACCGTTCGGGGCTCTCCGTCGGCTACGGCGCCACCTATAATATCTTTATGGGCGGGCTCGAGGTCACCCTGAAAGCGGGGGACTACGATGCCCTCACCGCAGCGCTGCAAAGCACGGGCTATCCCGTCACCATCAGCGAGGAATATGCCGTGGCCGAGGCACAGCGCGTCGAGAACGACGTCAACGTGCACAGTACGGGTATCTTCAACAGCGAGGACACGGGCTACGACGGCTCGGGCACCGTCATCGCCGTGCTCGATACCGGGCTCGACTATACGCACACCGCTTTCGATGAGAGCAACTTTACCTCCGAAAAGCTCACCATGACGACGGATACCATCAATGCGAAGGTCTCCGAGCTCCGCGCCGCGGAGTTCACGCCCGGCCTCTCTGCTGCCAATGTGTATCTCAGCAAGAAGATCCCCTTTGCCTACGACTACGCCGATCACGACACCGACGTCTATCCCCACGGGGACGAACACGGTACCCACGTCTCGGGCATCATGGTGGGCAAGGACGAAGTCATCACGGGCGTTGCCACCAATGCCCAGCTCTGCGCCATGAAAGTCTTCTCGGATAAGACTTCGGGTGCGCGCTGGTCGGCACTTCTTTCCGCTCTCGAAGACTGCTTGGTCCTCGACGTCGACGTCATCAACATGTCCCTCGGTGCGACCGCGGGCTTCACGTCGGAAGACGACCCCGCCGATCTGGACCGCAAGACCGTCTACAACGCCGTCGCCGAACAGGGCATCAGCCTCGTGGTCGCGGCCGGCAATGAATACAACTCCACCTACAGCTCGGAGAAGAACGGCAACCTCGGACTCACGACCAATCCCGACTCCTCGACCGTCGGCTCCCCCGCGACCTACAACTCCGCGCTTGCCGTGGCCTCCATCTCGGGCATCCCGCGCCCCTACCTCACCTATCAGGGGCAGATCCTCTACTTCACCGAATCCTCCGACCAGTCCTCCGAACCCCGCAAGTTCGTGGAGGAGATCCTGCCTCCCGGCACCACCGAGCAGGAGTTCGAATACGTCACCGTGCCCGGCGTCGGCCGCAGTTCCGACTACCAGGCCCTCGACGTGAAGGGCAAGATCGCGCTCGTCCGCCGCGGCGACAATACCTTCGAAGATAAGGCGCGCATCGCGCAGAGAGAGGGCGCCGTCGGCGTCATCATCTACAACAACGTCTCGGGCGACATCTCCATGACCGTCGGTGCCGTCAAGATCCCCGTCTGCTCCGTCTCCCGCGACAACGGCGAACTGCTCGCCGCAGTCCCCTCGGGCAAGATCACGGTGAGCACCGCGAACACGGCAGGCCCCTTCATGTCGGACTTCTCCTCGTGGGGCCCCACGCCCGACCTTCGCATCAAGCCCGAGATCACGGCGCACGGCGGCGACATCCTCTCCTCCGTCCGCGGGCAGGAATACGACCGCTTCTCGGGTACCTCCATGGCTGCGCCCAACCAGGCAGGCGTCACGGCGCTCGTCCGCCAATATGTGCAGGAGACATTCCCGAATGCCACCCGCGTCGAGCAGCTTTACTACACCAACCAGATCATGATGTCCACCACGGACATCGCGAGAAACATCAACAACCTGCCCTATTCCGTGCGCAAGCAGGGCGCGGGGCTCGCCAACGTCATCAAGGCCACCACGACGCCCGCGTACATCAGCACCTATGCCCGCGACGACAACGCCGTGGCCGAGAACAACCCCGTCCGCTTCACCGATGAGGTGATCGATAAGGCCAAGATCGAATACGGCGACGACAAGGACAGGACGGGCGTCTACCAGCTCAAATTCGACCTCAACAACATCTCCGACGCGGCCGTCTCCTACAACGTGGGCGCCATCGTCATGACGGAAGGCATCAGCGTGACCAAGACCTATAAGGGCGACCAAACGGTCACGCAGGAGGGCTACATGCTCGACGACGCCGCCTTCACCGTCGACAGCGTCACGGGCGGCACCAACAACGGCACCGTCGTCACCGTAAACGGAAAGGGGAAGGCGACCGTCCTCGTCACCATCAAGCTCGGCGAGCGCGACAAGGCCTACCTCGAGCAGATGTCCGAGAGAAAGGACGCCGCGGGCAATGCGCTCGGCGTCTTCGAAAACGGCATGTACATCGAGGGCTACATCACCCTCAAATCGCAGCAGGAGGGCGGCGTCGACCTCAACGTCCCTTACCTCGCCTACTACGGCGACTGGACGGAAGCTCCCATCTTCGACCTCGACTACTTCGACACCGACAAGGACGAGCTCAACGACGCCATCCTCAACCCGCTCGACAGGACGTTGCCCGACATCTTTGCGACCATCCCCATCGGCCGCATGTTCCTCGACTACAACAGCGCCCTCGGCTCCTACTACTTCATGCAGAACCCCTCGGCCACGCCCATCGCCGCTGCACGCGAGCACATCTCTCTCACCAACCAGGAAGGGGAGGCGGGCGGCGTCAATGAGATCGACTCCCTCTATGCGGGCATGTTGCGCAGTGCAAAGCGCGTCGAGATGAGCATCACCGATTCCGTCACGGGCGAGGTCATCTGGTCCAAGACGGGATGGAACCAGCGCAAGTCGTTCAACAACGGCGGATCCGCGTATCCCGGCATCATCGACGTAGACTTCCACGTCACCGACTACGACCTCAAAAACAACACGCAGTATCTCTTCCGCGCAGAGGCATACCTCGATTTCCCGGGCGAACAGAACAACAAGAAATCTGTCTTCGAGTTCCCGTTCGTGACGGACTTCGAGGCGCCCGTCATCACGGACGCGCAGTTCTACACCGAATACGACACCACCACCAAGAAGAACAGGCTCTTCGCGCGCCTGTATGTATACGACAATCATTATACGATGGCGGCCAACATCGGCCAGCTCGTCCATGCGGAGCCCGGCTCGGAGTATGAGATCTCCATGAACTACTTCGACAGCTACCTCACTCCCGTCTATTCGAGCTTCAATGCGACCAGCGAGCTCGTCGTGGAGCTCACCGATAATCTCGAAAGTCTCAAAGATTCTCTCGAGCCCAACACCTTCTGCGTCGTGCTCTACGACTATGCGATGAACGCGGGCGCCTTCGAGATCCACATCCCCGACACCGTCAAGGCCCTCTACTTCAAGGAGATGGACCATGAAGACGGCACCCCCCTCGGCGAGGGAGAGTTCGGTGTCACGCTGAGCCCCAACGAGACCTATGTGCTCGAGCCCGTGCTGTATCCCTCCGCGGAGTCCGTTCCCTACGGCAGCACCTCGTGGCGCGAGACCCTTCTCTACACGAGCGACAACGAAGACGTCGTGCGCATCGTGAACGGCAAGTTGCTCGCGATCGCGCAGGGCACGACTACGGTCGTTGCGACGAGCGCGACGGATCCCAACGTCAAGGCAGAGCTCACCGTCAAGGTGCTCGGCGAGGGCGAAGAGGGCTACGAGGAGTATACCAAGCCCGTGGTCGACGTCTTCCGCCTGACGGGATACAGGGCAGACCACGCATTCTACATGCTCTCCAATTCCGACCGTGAGATCGGCCTTACCGACAGCACGACGGACTTCTCGGCCAATGCGACGAGCTATGCGCTCTCCATGTTCCCGTCCGAGCAAGTCACCGTCCTGCACGAGCTCATCGCCTACGACCCCGCCACGACCAAAGTCGTCTATGAGAGCGGCAACGAGAACTTCGTCACGGTCAACGACAAAGGGCAGATCACCGCAGTGGCACAGGGCATCACGTCCGTGACGGTGCGCGTCGTAACGGTGGATGAAGAGGGCAACGAGTCCGGCACGCTGTACGACAGGACGATCTCCGTCACCGTCAAGGATCCCTACGAGCGCAACGGTCCCTATCTGACCGCCTACCGCGGCGGCGGCATGTCGTCGTATACCGACGCGGACGGCAATGTGCACGAACACGCCGTCGTCATCCCGCAGGAGCTCGGCTTCACCGAGATCTACCAGTTCGCCTTCTCGGGCTATGACTATATCGCCAAGGATACCGCGGCGGGCGACGTCATCGACAGGGAAGACCCGAGCTACACCAAGATATGGTATTACGGCGAGAACCAAGACGTCGAAGAGGTGGTCATCCCCGAGGGCGTCGAGGTCATCGGCAACTATGCCTTCGCGGGCATGACAGGCCTCAAACGCGTCGTACTTCCCACCACCCTCAACAAGATCGGCATGGGCGCCTTCTACGGCTGTACCGCCCTCACCGACGTCGTCGGCCTCGAAAACGTCAAGTTCATCAACCAGGACGCCTTCTTCGGGCCCGCGAACGGGAACGGATACGATGCGGCGCCGCTCACGAACGTCGGCCAGAATTCCTTCTCGAAAGTCATCGCCATCGGCGATCAGGCCTTCCGCGCCACCAAGCTGAGAAACATCATCCTGCCCGCATCGGCACAGAGCATCGGCGCCTCCGCCTTTGCAAACAGTGAACTCATCACCGTCGAGATCCGCGCCTCCAAGATCAAGCTCGGTCCCTCGGCCTTCGCAGGGTGCACCTATCTCGTCGGCATGACCGTGAACGCCTCCGTCATCCCCGACGACACCTTCAACGGCTGCACTAACTTCAAGACCGTCACCCTCGGCAAGGATGTGGAGAGCATCGGCCCCGCGGCCTTCGCGGGCACGGGCGTCTCTGCCTTCACCGTCTCCTCCGAGAACCCCAACTTCGAGGCCCTCACGGAGAAATCCTACCTCGTCGCCAAGGGAGGGGAGAAACTCGTCTACGTCGCCCCGAACGCCAACACCGCTTTCTCGCTCAGCACCGTAAAGGTGGACGGCAAGGATGTGCAAGTGACGGAGATCGGCGCAGGCGCCTTCTCGAGCTTCACGGCGGTGAAGACGGTCACCATGCCCAATGTCACGCGGGTGGGCGACAACGCCTTCTACGGGTGCACGGCGCTGAACAGCGTCAGTCTCGGTGAGCTTGAGTCCATCGGCAGCTATGCCTTTGCAAGCACCTCCATCAGGGAACTTCCCAAATTTGCGGCCACCCTCGATACCATCGGCAGCTACGCCTTCGCGGGCACCGCGCTCAAGACCATCAATATTGAGGGCAAAGGGGATGAGACGTTCACGATCGGCGAAGGCGCGTTCTACGGGACGACGGCCACAAGCGTCACCCTCGGCAACAATATCATTGTCGGGAGCGAAGCATTCGAGTCCGTTATCGCCATCGAACGCATCGCGATGAGAAGCTACCGGGTGGACGAAACGACCTCTTACACCCAATATTACACTCACATCATCTCGCCTGAGACGCTCACGAGCGTCACGATCGGCAATAACGTCGAAATCGGCCCGTACGCCTTCTCTTTCAACACGGTGCTGCAAAACCTCACCGTAGGTGAGAACTCCGTGATCGGCGACGGTGCCTTCTACGGATGCTCGGATTTCGAAGCTATTCTCGATTCGCAGGGCAATGTCACAAATTATCGCTTTATTTCGCTCACGGCCGACCTCTCCAAGGTCAAGTCCGTCGGTGCCGAGGCCTTCTCGGGTCCCGCCTCCACGGTGCTTATCGTCTATAATGACGGGGAAGAGCGCGAACTTGGAGCCTTGGGGTGGTATCAGGCGCCCCAGATCATGAACGTCGATCTCAGCTCCGCCGAAACGCTCGGGCAAAGCGCCTTTGCCTACAACCGCATCCTCGGCGACAGCCAGAATGACGTCACGGGCAGCCTTACGCTCGGCGACAAGCTCACCGAGATCCCCGCATTTGCCTTTGCCTACTCGAGCGTCTCCACGTTGGACCTCAAGAATGTCACCAAGGTGGGGGAGGCTGCCTTCTTAGCGGCTTTGCTCGGCGAGGCAGACCTTTCCAAGCTCGATGAGATCGGGGCGCTCGCCTTCGCGGGCACATGGTTCACCGAGGTCACGCTCAAAGAGGGGGTTACCCTCGGCGACGGTGCCTTCTATCTTGCCGACGACCTTGCGACCGTCCATGGTCTCGACAAGGTCGCGACGATCGGTGCGAGCGCGTTTGCAAGCACCAAGCTCGCGGGAGACATCAGCCTCGCGGCCACCGAGATCGGCGACTTTGCCTTCATGTCGACGGGCATCACCTCGGTGACCTTCACGGGCAAGCTCGGAAAGCTCGGGGAAAATCCCTTCGCAGGCTGCCCGCTCAAGCCCTTCTCGCTGACGGAGGAGGAGAAGTTCCACGGCCAGACCGTCGGAACGAACACCGTCTTCGACTTTGTCATCAACGAAGAGGCGGGCATCGAAGTCATCGGCGGCGTCCTCTACAAGGGCACCCCTGCGGGCCGCGTGCTCGTCACCTATCCCATGACGGCGGATACGCGCGAGTTCGTTGTGGCGGATAACACCGTCCGCATCTCCGCATATGCCTTCCGCGGGAGCAACGTCTTCGCGGTCACCCTACCGAGCACGCTGCGTGCGATCGGCGACAAGGCCTTCTACGAGTGCAACAACCTCAACATCGTCACCTTCCAAAGCCTCGACGCACCCATCCTCGAAGAGCAGTACGACGAATCCTACGCCGAACTGACGCAGACGGATGAAAACGGCCGGGAGATCGTGGATGGGGAGGGCAGATACGTCACCCACTTCCCGTCCCAGCCCGCCGCAGGCACGTTCCGGGATGGCGTTGCGTTCACCGACCTCGGGATCCTCAAATTCCCGTCGATGAGCTTCGATCCCCCGAACTTCTTCTTCGGCGCCAACTTCGTCGGCTACATCGGCCGGTGGGAGGGAGACCTCGTCATGGTACGTCCCTCCAACGGCGTCGGCTACGATTCCTTCATCTACGGGCAGTATTTCAGCTCCACGCTCGACGGTGCGCCCGCGGCAGATCAGACGACTCTCACCGCCATTGCCGCCATCGAGGCACTTCCCGACGCCATCACCCTCGACCACGAGGCACAGGTCGCCGAGGCGCGCAGGCTGTATGACCTCATCGTCTCCGACGAACAGCGCGGCATCGTGTTCAACGGCGGTTGGTACAACAAGCTGACCTCCGCGGAGAACACCATCGACTTCCTCAAGGCCCAGCAGGGCGGAGAGGTGCCGCCTAACCCGCCCGCAACAGACGGAGAAAAACCCGATGCGCTCGTCATCACCTTGAGCGTGCTCGTGGGCGTCTTCGGCGCCGCGGCGATCGTCGGGTTCGTGCTCCTCTTCGTCACCCGCCGCAAGATCGCGAAAGCGAACAAAGACGAAACGGGCGAAGGCCAAGAGGACCAGAACGGCCAAGACGGCCAAGACGGCCCCGACAGCCCCGACGACAGCATTTCCGAATGAACCCGCGGTAGGTGAAGCATGAAAAGAAAGACGAAACTTCTGATAGTTCTCGGTGCGGCCATGGTGGGCACGTTTGCGCTCGGCGCGTGTGCCCATGCCGACACCACCTACTCCGATTTCGGCGAGAGCGGGGCCAACGTCATCGTGACGTTCGAACGGAACGGCGGCCTCTTCGCGGGCGACCCGAACATCGCCATCAACGACGTCTACCGCTACGGCGACGTCGAGGCGGGGCTCAAACTTCTTCCCCCCGGGGACGCCGCACGCGGGAAGGACGCCGCGAGCAGGAGCACGATCACCCGCTCGGGCTACCAGCTCATCGGATGGTATACGGAGCGCCAACCCCGCGCGGAGGGCGGCAAGCCCGTCGACGACTACGGCGAGCTCTGCGAGGTATCCGGCCGCGAGCAGGGGTATACTTACAGCGGGCTGTGGGAGTTCGGCTCCCGCGCCCTTACCCTTCAGGATCTCACTCCCCAAGAGGAGACGTGGGGGACGACTTACCGCCTCACCCTCTACGCCGCATGGACGCCCAACTTCAGCTATGATTTCTACCGGCAGGAGGAGGGCAAATGGGTGTATTACGGCAGTGCGACGAGGCCCACGGGCGGAGACATCGCCGTCCCCGCATGGAATGAGGAAACGGGCCGCCTCGACTACAACAACGTCCCCGTGTACAGCACCGAGGAGATGACCTACTCGCTCACCGGGATGTACCTCGACGAGGCCCTCACAAAGCCCCTCGCAGACAACAATATGGACGACGTCACCGCGGACAATTGCTCCGCGACGGTGGGGGCCACGGGAACGCAGGTGCCCGCCATCCCGCACGGCGGCAGTTTCGATATGCAACACGGCGTCGGCGTCGACAATGTCAAGCGCATCTACACCACATGGCGCGAGCGCGTCTGGTATCACATCAAGACGCCCCAGCAGTTCAGCAGCAACCTCACCTCCGACGGCGCCTATGAGATCCTCGCCGACCTCGATTTCAGGCCTACGGTGGAGGATGAAGAGGGGAACGTGACCGTAAACGAGGTCTCGTGGAGCGGCAGCAACCTCTCCTTCGGGGGCGTCATCGTGGGCAATGACCACACGATCCGCAATATCGCGGGGAATCAGGAGAACGGTACTCTCACGGCAGGCGGCGTCTTTGCCTCGATCACCGAGAAGGCGAAGATCGAAAACGTCAAGTTCGAGAACATCTCCCTCACCCTCGTCGGCACCACGCGGCAGGGCGGCAGCTACGGTCTGTTCGCGGGCACGCTCAGCGCGGACGCGGACATCGAGGGGGTCACCGTCTCGGGCACGCTCCACCTCGGCGATCTCATTGCAACGAGCAACTTCACCAACTATGAGATCGGGCTTTTGAGCGGCAACCTCGAGACGTGCGGCATCTCCTCAGACAACATCAACGTCGTCGTCGACAAGGTGGAAGACAGATACGACGAGACCGCGGGCGGATGGACCTACAAATGGACGGTCAAGGCGTCCGCAGGCGCAGACGGCAGGGTCACCGTCACCGTAAACGACACGCCCGGCCAAGACCCCAATCCCCAAGCAAATTAAATTCGGAAATAAAACGGAGGACATAGAAATGAAACACAAAAAGGCAGTGAAGACAGTATCCCTCGTCCTCGCGGCGGCTCTCGGGCTCGGCGCCTTCTCGGTGCTGGCCGGTTGCCAGTCCGGCGAGAAGACCCTCGTCATCATGACGGAGGAACTGAACGGACTCTTCAATCCCTTCTATTCGACGGCAGGGACGGATATGGACGTCGTCGGGCAGACGCAGATCTCCATGTTCAACACGGACAGCAAGGGCGAGATCTCCTATGGCGACGCCGAACCCGTCGTCGTCAAGGACTTCATGCAGCAGACGCTCACGGAGGGCGGCAAGCAGTATACCGACTACACGTTCGTCCTGAAGAACGGCATCGTCTTCTCGGACGGCACCCCCCTCACGATGAACGACGTGCTCTTCAACATTTACGTCTACCTCGACCCCGCCTACACGGGCTCCTCGACCATGTACTCGACGGACATCGTCGGCCTCAACGAGTATCGCACGCAGCAGCGCACTTCCGACGGCGGCACGGCCAACGACGAAGCGCTCACGACGGGTGCGGCCGGCCGCGCAAAGGACCGCAGGGAGGAGCTCATCACGGCGTTTAAGGCCCTCGACACCAAGCTCGACGGCAACACGCCCTCGCCCGAATCCTACGACGCCCCCATCGAAGACATGCGGGACTTCCTCAAAAACGAATACAACACCTCTCCTGCCTATAAGAAGGCGATCTGGCCCAACGGAACGCCTACCGAAGGCGACGCCGAGGCGCTCGCACGCGAGCAGATCCTTGCCGACTACAACGAAGTCGTAAGGCTCTTCGAAGAGGAACTCAACAACGACTACAACGCCGCCAAGGACGCCTATCAGGAGCCGCCCTATGTTCCCAAGGCGGGCAAAGAGGGTGCGAACGACTCCGACATCAAGTTCGACGGCCCCGATAAGGACTTCATCTCCTTCATGTATATGGAGGGCTACATCACCCTCGCCTTTGATAGACAGATGGTCGACGGCGTGATGAAAGAGGACAAGAACCACATCGTCAAGAAAAACGACATCGCAACTTCCGAAAAGACCTACGCCCTTGCTTTGGAAAACAGCGACCCCGCCGTAGCCCGCGAGAATGCCATCAAATTTGTTCTCGAGAGCAAGATCTCCAACCATCTCGACCAGGTCCTCACCTTATGGGCGACGGGCAGCACCGTGCTCGGCAACTACGTCGGTAAGGCCAAGGACGTCATCCTGCACGAGCGTCTGAAAGGCGGCGAGAAGCCCTATCCCAACATCTCGGGCATCCAGTCTCTCGGCCACACCACGACGGAGCAGAAGGTCTCCATCACGCATGAAGACGGCACCGTCAAGGAATACACGGTCGCCCACGACTACAATGCGGACGGCACCGTGAAGAACGCGGGCGAATATGCCGTTCTCCGCATCCGCATCAACAAGATCGACCCCAAGGCCATCTGGAACTTCGGCCTCACCATTGCGCCCTATCACTACTATTCCGACCCCGCGAAGTATCCCATCGACATCAAGGCGAACAAGTTCGGCCTTGAATGGGGTTCCTTCAGCTACCACACCGACGTGCTGCAGGGTCCCAATTCCCACGGCGTGAGCAAGAACAAGGTGCCGCTCGGCGCAGGGCCCTATGTCGCGACCAACCGCGACGGCGGCGACAACCCCGCGGCAAACGACTTCCTCAGCAACAACATCGTCTACTATAAGGCCAACGAGAACTTCTTTGCCAACGTCGAGGACGCCGCAGACACCCTGCATCCTCCGTTCATCAAGCGCATGAACTATCAGGTCGTCTCCTCGACCAACGCCCTCTACCAGTTGCAGAGCGGCAGCGTCCACTTCGTCGAGCCCCAGCTCACCAAGGAGAACGGGCAGACCTTGCAGAACATGGCAAAGGACGGCTTCGAGAGCGTCAACACGTGGCAGCTCGGCTACGGCTACATCGGCATCAATGCGGGCAAGGTACCCAAGCTCGCCCTCCGCAAGGCCATCATGTCGGCCATGAACACCACGCTCGCCATCAGCTACTATAACCCCGGCGACGCCGCCACCATCTATTGGCCGATGTCCCTCGTCAGCTGGGCATATCCCCGCACCGCTGGCAACACGCTCGATCCCGCCAACCCGCTCCTCAACAAGGAAGACAACAACGGCACCGACCACGACTACACCAGATTCATCAACGACGAGACGGCCAAGGCGAACATCAGAAAGTACATGCAGCAGGCGGGCGTCAACGCAAACGACAGGTCCGCGCTCACCTTCCAGTTCACGATCGCGGGCTCCAACCTCACCGATCACCCTTGCTACAACGTCATGGAGCACGCCAAAGAGCTTCTGAACGACTGCGGCTGGAACGTCGAGGTCATCTCCGACGTGCAGGCACTCACCAAGCTCGCCACGGGTAGCCTTACCGTGTGGGCGGCGGCGTGGGGCTCCACCATCGACCCCGATATGTATCAGGTCTACCACAAGAATTCCACGGCGACCTCCGTCTATGCGTGGGGCTACCGCGAGATCCTTGCCAATCAGACCACCTATAAGGAGGAGATGTCGATACTCACCAGCCTCTCGACGCTCATCGAAAAGGCCCGCGAGACCAATGTGATCAAAGACCGTGCCGACCTCTACAAGCAGGCGATGGGCAAAGTGCTCGACCTCGCCGTGGAGCTTCCCGTCTACCAGCGCAAGACGCTCTATGCCTACAACGCGAACGTCATCGACAAGAACTCCCTGCCCGAAGAGATCAACTCCTACACCTCGCCGCTCTCCCGTATCTGGGAAGTGAAATTCGCCTAAAAAAAGCGGAACATACAGAGCAAACAGGTAGAAAGGGACCTTCCCCGTGAAATTTTTGCGGGGAAGGCATCCCGTTTTATTGCCCCCGACGGCGGGGCAGACAGGAAATAAACAAAAAAACACGCGGAGAAGTTTCATGCTGAAATACATTCTCAAACGATTGGGTCTCGCGATCCTCATCCTTTTGGGCGTCTCCCTCATCCTATATGTGCTCGTGCGCATGATGCCCGTGAGCTTTGTTCAGGATAAGATCAATGCGATGAACCAGGGCGGCGCGCAGATCCCCGAGGAAGTTGTGCAGGCGATGTATAAGATGTACGGTCTGGACGACAGCAGCTTTTTGGGGATCCTCAGCGGCTATGGCAATTGGCTCGGCGCGCTCTTGAAGGGCGACCTCGGCACGAGCTGGAAATACGGCGGCCCCGTCCTCGACGAGATCGTCTCCCACATGGGGACCTCCTTCATCATCGCCTTCATCTCGATGATCTTCGAATATCTCATCGCCATTCCGCTCGGCGTCACGGCCGCCACGCACCAATATTCCGTGCGCGACTACACCGTCACCGTGCTCGTCATGATCGGCATCTCCCTGCCCTCCTTCTTCTTCGGGCGCTTCTTGCAGAGCGTTCTCGCGATGAACTTTGGCTGGTTCCCGCCCGCAGGCCTCGAGGATACCTCCAAGGGCTACACGGGCATCATGGTCATGATCGACCAATTCTGGCACGTTATGCTGCCCATCTTCGTCATGACCATCCTGAGCATCGGCGGCACGATGCGCTATATGCGCACCAACATGCTCGAAGTGCTGAACGCCGACTACATCCGCACCGCGCGTGCGAAGGGCCTTCCCGAAAATAAAGTCATCTATAAGCATGCCTTCCGCAACACGATGATCCCCATCGTCACCATGCTCGCGGGCGTTCTTCCCTCGCTCTTCTCGGGCGCCATGATCACCGAGCAGGTCTTCGACCTCCCCGGCATCGGGAACATCGCACTCTCGGCAATGCAGGCAGGCGATATCCCCTTCATCATGGGGTATAACATGTTCCTTGCGCTTCTCAGCGTCATCGGCGTGCTCTTGTCCGACCTCATGTATGCCGTCGTAGACCCGCGCGTCAAGCTCTACTGAGGAGGACGATATGGACGAATTCAAGAACGAACAAAACATTCCCGAAACCGAACTTCGCTCCGAGGAAGAGCTCGGCATGCTCGGCAGCGTGCCCGTCTCGGATGAAGAGGCCCTCATGGAGGCCCGCGATGAGGAGAACGCGCTCGATAAGAACGTGCGCTTGCTCTCGCCCGGCCGCATGGTCGCCCGCCGCTTCTTCCGTTCCAAGCTCTCCGTCATCGGCCTCGTCATGATCGTGGCCCTGCTCCTCTTCGCATGGCTCGGCCCCGTGTTCTACAACCAATGGGGCGAGGAGACGATGGACTTCTCCGGCAAGACGGAGTATAGCTACGACATCGTCACCTATACCGACGACAGCGGCGTGGAGCATACCTACTACCAGGTCGCCGAGACCTACCGTGAGATCAACATCCTCTCGCCCATGTCGGGGGACCACATCCTCGGCACGGACAAGAGCGGACGCGACGTGCTCACCCGTCTCATGTACGGCGGCCGCGTCTCCATGTCCATCAGCTTCCTCGCCGTCTTTGTCGTCACCATCCTGGGCGTCATCTTCGGCGGCATCTCGGGCTACTTCGGCGGCTGGGTGGATAACGTCATCATGCGACTATGCGATATCCTCATGTGCCTGCCCAGCCTTCCCTTGATGCTCATCATCGGTACGCTGTTCGACTCATGGCATGTGGAATCGTATATGCGTATCTACTATCTCATGTTGTTTTTGACCCTTCTCTCGTGGCCGGGCATCGCCCGTCTCGTGCGCGGGCAGATCCTGTTCCTCCGCGAGCAGGAATACATGGTCGCCGCCGAGGCAATGGGCTTCTCCACGTCGAGAAAGATCTTCAAACACCTCATCCCCAACGTGCTTCCGCAGCTCATCGTCTCCATGACGCTTTCGCTCGGCAGCATGATCCTCTCCGAGGCCACGCTCTCCTACTTGGGCCTCGGCATGAAGGGCGGCGCCTCGTGGGGCGTGATGATCAACATCGTCACCGAGGATACCAACGTGCTCAGAAACTTCTTCAACGTATGGGGGCCTCCCGGCATCTGCATCATCATCGCGGTGCTCGGGTTCAACTTCATCGGCGACGGCCTCCGCGACGCGCTCGATCCCAAGGCAAGGAGATAAGCTATGGCAGAAGAAAAAAAGAACCGGCACTATCTTACGGGCAAAGAAGTCCGTTCCATTGCCAAGGAAAATGCAAAGATCACGCGCGCGCTCGAAAAGAGAAAGAAGCGCAAGGCCGCGGAGAGCGAATTCCTCTCCGAGATGAAGGATCCCGCCAACATCCTCGAGATCGAAGATCTGCACACCTACTTTTTCACCGACCAAGGCGTGGTAAAAGCCGTCAACGGCGTCTCGTTCGAGATCCCGCAGGGCTCCACCGTCGGCGTCGTCGGGGAATCGGGTTGCGGCAAATCGGTGACCAGCATGTCCGTGATGCAGCTGTTGCAAGGCCCCGCCGGGCAGATCTATTCGGGCAGTATCCGCTTCAAATCTTACGACTACAAGCGCGATGAAAAGGGGGAGCCCATCCCCATTTGGGACGACGACGAAGCGGGCAACCCGCAATATGACGAAGCAAAAGACAGGAAGGGGAACCCCAAGCTCGACAAAGAGGGCAAGCCCGTCATGGTGCGCCGCCAGAAGCGCGACGCCTACGGCACCTTGCAGTTCGAGATGGAGGAGAAGACCTACGACATCGCCCAAATGCCCACCAAGGAGATGTACCGCCTGCGCGGGCGCCAGATCGCGATGATCTTCCAGGAGCCCATGACCAGCCTCAACCCCGTCTTCACGATCGGCAACCAGCTCGACGAAGTGACCCTGCTGCACTTCCCCGGGGCAACCAAGGAGGATGCAAAGCGCCGCTCCATCGAGATGCTCGACCTCGTCGGCATCGCCATGCCCGAGCGCGTCTATAAGTCCTATCCCCACGAGCTCTCGGGCGGCATGCGCCAGCGCGTCATGATCTCCATGGCTCTCGCGGGCGACCCCCGCCTCATCATCGCAGACGAGCCCACGACGGCGCTCGACGTCACCATACAGGCCCAGATCTTGGACCTCTTGCGCGATCTGAAACAGCGCATCAACGGCTCCATCCTGCTCATCACGCACGACCTCGGCATCATCGCCGAGATGGCGGACTACGTCGTCGTCATGTACGCGGGCCGCATCATCGAACGCGGGACGGCCTCGGAGATCTTCCACCATCCCAAACATCCCTACACGATCGGGTTGCAAAAATCCAAGCCCACGATGGACTCCGAGAGCGATTCGCTCTTCAATATCCCGGGCAACGTTCCCAACCCCATCGACATGCCCGACTACTGCTACTTCCGCGAGCGCTGCTCAGGTTGCGTAAAGGCGTGCTTCGGCGAATATCCGCCCATGGTGCAGGTGAGCCCCACGCATTTCGTTGCCTGCCACCTCTACGATAAGGAGACCAAATGATAGACGAGAAGAAGGACGAAACGCTCGAAGAGACAGAAAACGGGGCACCCATGTCTGAGGATGCCGATGCAAAAACGCAGGAAACCCGCACAGAGCTCACCGAAGAAGAGCGCGAGGCCAACAACGCCGCGTGCATCGCCTCGGGAGATTTCGAGGGCTTCGACGACGAATTACAGGCGAGAAAAGAGGCGACCGCGCGCGAGCAGAAGGCCGAAGAGGATAAAACGCGCGAGCCCGATCCCGATGCGCTCCTCGAAGTGCGCCACCTCAAAATGTATTTCCCGCTCAAAAAGACCATCGGCGGGAAGGTCAAGGTGTGGCTCCGTGCCGTAGACGACGTCTCCTTTACCCTCAAAGCGGGCGAGACGCTCGGCATCGTCGGGGAATCCGGCTGCGGCAAGACGACCATGGGCCGTGCCATCTTAAAACTCTACAAGCCCACGGGCGGGCAGATCTTCTTTGACGGGAAGGACATCGCGCCCTACAATTCTGCCGGCATGCGGCCCCTGCGCACGCAGATGCAGATCATCTTCCAGGACCCGTATTCCTCGCTCCCGCCCCGCAGCACGGTGGGGGGCATCCTCTCCGAGCCCGTGCGCGTGCACAACATTGTGCCCAAGGAGAAGACCAAGGACTACGTCCTCGACGTCATGGACCAGTGCGGCCTCAGGGATTACTATTTCGAGCGCTATCCGCATGAGTTCTCGGGCGGCCAGCGCCAGCGTATCTGCATCGCCCGCGCGCTGTCGGTGAACCCCAAGCTCGTCGTCTGCGATGAGCCCGTGTCCGCGCTCGACGTCTCCATACAGGCCCAGATCATCAACCTTCTCCGCCGTTTGCAGAAGCAGAGAGGGCTCACCTACGTGTTCATCTCGCACGACCTCTCCGTCGTCAAACACATCTCCGACAGGATCGGCGTCATGTACCTTGGCTCCATGGTGGAATTCGGCGACAAGAAGTCCATCTTCTCCCACCCGATGCACCCGTACACGCAGGCGCTCTTCTCGGCCGTGCCCAATCCCAATCCCGACATCAAGATGGACCGCATCGTCTTGAAGGGAGACATCCCTTCGCCCGCAGACCCGCCCAAGGGGTGCAAGTTCCACACGCGCTGCCCCAAGTGCATGGAGATCTGCAAGCATGTCGCGCCCGTGTATAAGGAATACGAGCCCGGGCATTTCGTGGCCTGCCATTGCTATCCGCAGGAGGAAGCATGAAAAAGCGCAGGGACCCCGCCCAAGCGGAAGACGCCCCCAAGAAAAAGGAGCAGAAGATCGTCTACATCGACGACGGATCGACGGTCGCCGACATGAGCGGCACACGGAGCGGCCCGCCGCGCAAGAAGTCGACGATGAAGGAGAAGTGGCATACCTACATCACGACGGTCAAGCACATGATCCTGCCCCTGCTCGTGACGCTTCTTGCAATGACGATGGTGTTCGTTCTGCTGATGCTCCTCACAGGCCAATGGACATAAGATCTCTGAAAGGAAGTTCAGAAAGAATTTTAAGAGAAAAACCCGCCTCCCGCGGGTTTTTTCAATAGAAAATGCAACATAGCGCCCAAGCCCGTGCATGCGTGCCCCCTTGGTCCCCAAGCCCGTGTGAGCGCTCCTTTGGCACCCGAGCCCGTGCAAAGCGTGCCCCCTTGGTCCCCAAGCCCGTGCAGCGTGCCCCCTCCATGGGAGGGGGGGAGGGGGGTGGGGTGGCGACAGGGCCTGTGCAAAGTCCCGAGGGTCCCTCAAGGACCCGAGTGAATCTTGAGCGATAGGGGTCTCGGGCATGGGTATGGGCAACGCGGTCTGTTCAATCGAACAGGCTCGTCTGAACAGCCTTTTTGGGCGGGGAAGCGAGGTCTCCGTCCCACCCCTCTCCGATGGGGACGGCACCCTTTGCGATGAGCCCGAGGTTGCCGGGGTAGTTGGCATTTTCCCAGCAAAACACCGTGCACCGTCCGCTGAAAAGGGCCTCCGTAGCGCCCCTCCAGGTCCCGCCCGTATGGAAATCGGCCCGCACGACGACAGTCCCCTCCGACTGCGTGTAGATGAACTTGTTGCGTATCAAGGCATTGCGGATGTGGAAGGGCTCCCCGGGGGCGACGGCCGTGAGCAAGAGCAGCCTGCCCTCCTCCACTGCCCGCTCCGTGCGGCCGCTCTGCAAGCACTTTGTCAAATCGTCTGCAAGATATTCGATGGCGAAGGAGCCGAGCTCGAGCGCTCTTTGTGCCGAGACGCTGTCGATGCCCCGCGCCCCGCCCGATACGACGCCGTATCCCCGCGCGGCCGTCTTCTCCACGGCTCTCCGCGCGAATGCGCAGGCCTCCTCCTCCGCCCTCCGCGAGCCGACATAGCCCGCGGCGGCATGCCCGAGCAGGCTCAGATCCCCCGCACAGTAGAGAAGCGGGGGACACGTTTTGCCCAGCCCCTCTTTGAGCTTGGCGGGAAACTTTTCATCGGCGGCGGTGATGAGATGAATACCCATGCCACGGCGCTGTTCGAGCTCGGCGGCAAGGCGCGCTTTTCTGTCTGCAAGCCGCCTGAGGCGGGAGGCAAACTCACTGTCAAAGCCGAGCATGTCGCGAAGTTCTGCCTCCGTTTGGCGGAGCAGGGCGGCGGGGGAGAGATTTTTCTCCGCGAGCAAATGGGAGAGATCGCTCCACTCCTTGGGCCCGAGCGGCTTGGCACCCTCGCCTGCGAGATGGCTGCAAAAGAGCACGATCGCTTCTGAATTTTCATCCATATTCTCCATCTCCGTGAGCCTCCCCCTCAGACATGGTATGCCCGTCTTCCGTCTGCTTGCCAATTATCCTTTATATCCCCAAACGACAGGGCAATTAGAATGATTCCAATATTCATCCCATCCTTCGGGCTGGCTTTCAGCTTCGCAATAGATAGTAAGATTCGGACAATCATCGAATGCCCACTCTCCAATTGAGGTCACGCTGTCCGGAATGGTGATACTCGTCAGTCCACTGCAACCGTAGAATGCGGATTCTCCAATTGAGGTCACGCTGTCCGGAATGGTGATGCTTGTCAGACCACTGCAATCACTGAACGCCAATTCTCCAATTGAGGTCACGCTGTCCGGAATGGTGATACTCGTCAGTCCACTGCAACCGTAGAACGCGCAATCTCCAATTGAGGTCACGCTGTCGGGGATGGTGATACTCGTCAAGCTTCTGCAACCCCAGAACGCGTGATCTCCAATCGAGGTCACGCCGGCGGGAATGGTGATACTCGTTAAGCTAGGGCAATCATCGAATGCGTCATTCCCAATCGAGGTTACGCTTTTGGGGATGGTGATACTTGTCAGTCCACTGCAATGAGAAAAAGCATTACCTCCGATTGAGGTCACGCTCGTGGGAATCGCGATGCTCTTCAGCCCACTGCAACCCCAGAACGCATTATCTCCAATCGAGGTTACGCTACTGCCTATCGCCACACTCGTAAGCCCGCAGCAATTCCTAAACGCACACTCCCCAATTGAGGTCACGCTGTCAGGGATTTTCAAGTCTCCCGTCAGTCCGCTGCAACCCGAGAACGCAGAATCCCCAATCGACGTTACACCGAGGGGGATCTTGACTTCGCCTTGGAACTCTTTCTGCTTAAACTTGACAAGTGTTGCCCCGTCGATCTCAAAGAGATCTTTGTCGTAGTTTTCGAGCGTGGGGTAATCGGAGGCCAGCCACGGTTTTTGCCTGAGTTCCTCTTCCTTGCACTTCCGCTCCTCCTCTTCGGCTTGGCGCAGCATGGCGAGCAGGGCCGCAGGGGAACGCTCGGTTTCCATTTGTGCGACTTTCTCTCGCAACATCCTCAATTCTTCCTCGCGCTTTTGATCCTCCTCGCGGCGGCGCTCATCCTCCTCCTGTCTGCGTTTCTCCTCGGCGACACGGGCCTGCTCCATGGCAAGCCGCTTCGCACGGGCTGCGGGGGTGTGCTCCTCGACATACTTTGTGATCAACGGGTACGCGTCACGCTCTTTGGAAAAATCAATGCCTTGGATTTTTTTACTCGTGCCAAAAGGGAGTTTTTCAATGGGCTTGCCGCAGAACACAAAGGTCAGCGCGTCCCGCTCCTTGTCTTCGTCCTTCATCATCTTCAAAAAGCGGAGATACTCGTTCTTCACCCACTTGGTCTGCAAATACGCCTCGTCCGAGCACACGATGAGCATGCACTCCGACTTATAGAGCGCGTACAGAATGAAGGCCTCGTAGGCGCTCCCCACGCGCCCCTTCACCTCCCGCTCCGAGAAGAATGGCTTGTAGCCGTTGTCTTTGAGGTAGTGGTAAATGTCGTTCGCGCGCTCGCAGTCGGCCGTATGGCTCCCGTCGGATTCGCTCACTTTGGCACACAGGAAACAATCGTACCAGAGCCCGCTCTTTTCAAATTCATAGAACTCCTCGCGGATGCTGTCGATGGCCTTACCGCGGACATGGTATACCTCTTTTTGCTCACTCGTGGCAAATTCGAGGGCCTTTTTGTAGTTGGGATCCTCGGTAAATTTGTCCTCCGAGATCTCATAGCAGATGGGTTGCAGACACCCGTGCACCTCGTCTTTGAGGTATTGCACCTTGAAGGTCGCAAGTGCCATGCCGAAGTAGGCCTCGGGCTCGGTAGGGTCGAGTTCGGCGGCCTTGGAATACGCCGCATAGGCGCGTTCGAAATCACGGCTGTCCAAGTCGTGCTCGCCCTGTTGTAAAAAAGACAACACCTTGGAATCGGGCTTGGGGAAAGTGAGAGGCATGCCGCAGTGACGGCATTTGAGCACGCCGTCCACGGCCTCCCGCGGGTCCACCATCGCCCCGCAATTGCTGCATATATTTTCTTTCCACAAAGACATTTTTTTCTCCTGTATCCTGCCCGCATGGGTGGGAATGGGGGTCCGCTAAGGCGCGAACGGGCTCCGCTCCCCCGTTTTTTCCATTATATCACACATTATATCACATGCGCGCGCGTTTGGCAACCCTTCTTTTCCGCCGCCTGCCTTCCTCCCGCAAAAAAATTTTTGTCATACCCAAAAAAAATTGTCATAATTTCTTATTACTATTTGACAAACTGTCATGCAAGGTGTATACTTGATTTTGGTACATACAGCAGGGAGGCTTCTCCCAATTCCACCTGTACCAAAGGGATGACATATGAGAATATCAAAAGTTCTGATGACCTTCCTGGCCGGCGGCTGTATTCTTGCTACGGCGGCGGGGGTGGGGGCATGCACCCTCGACCTTCCCAAGGGGGAAACGCCCACGGTCGAGAGCGGCAGTTCGACGACGCTCGAAACGAACAAATCGCCCGACCAGCTCACGCCCGAAAACGCGGTCTATGCCTTCTTGCAGAAGCAGAGCGAGCTGCAAAGCTACAAGATCGTCTCGGAGGGCTCGGCGGTCGCCAGCCTTGCGGGGTATGAGCAAGACATCCACAACACCACCTATAAGAACGGCGACGACTACCTCAACGAGGCCTCCTCCGATTCCGTTCTCGTCAAGATGAAGCACCAATCCTTCTCCAAGAACGGTAAAGTCGTCTACCGCGACGCCTTCGAGGGAGACATGAAGGTCGCCGAAAAGCAAGATTATATAAAGGTATACGGGTTCACGGCGGACGACGTCACCCTCGGCGGCTACATCATCAACGCCAAGACCCTCCGCTACGTGACTTTGGAGAGCACGGAGGGGGATACCTTTACATACTATCTGCGCCTCGCGGGGGACCAATCTCTCGAGAGCGGCGCGGCGACGGAATCTGCCACCGCGGCGTTGCGTTTGCAGTCCAAGGCATACGGCTCCCTCGACAATCTGCCCGCCTACTCCGACGTGGACATCCACCTCACCGTCAAAAAGGATTGGACGCCCGTCTCCTACACCTCTTCGTGCTCCTACGACGCCAAAAAGGTGTTCAACATGAGCGTTGAGCAGAACATCACCTGCACCTATTCTTCGGTCAACGAAGCCGTCGCGATCCCCGACGTTGACGCGTTCAACAGCATGATCGGCTCGACGCCCTCGGAGATCGAACAGGTCACGGAGCAAGATCCCGCCATGCAGATGCTCTCCGCGTTCGGCAACACGCTCGATGAAAAGAGCGAGCTCGCCCTTCCCGTCTCCGTGAAGCTCGGCGTTGCGGAAGGCGTAAAGACGCTCCAAGGCAACCTTTCGCTCGCCCTCAAACAGGCCGGGCTTGCGAGCGGCGACTATCTCAATGCCTTCACGCTCCGCCTCGACCTCGGCCTCTCCGAGATCCCCCTTCTCTCGGGCCTTGCAAACGCGCTCTCCCTCCGCTATGTGGGAGACGGCGTGCTGCTTCTCACGCTCGAGAACAAGACGGAGACGGCGACGAGCAAGGTCCTGAGCTACCCCATTGACCTCAAAGACCGTCTTCCGCAGGGAGACGCCCTTCAGCCCGAACAGCTCAAAGAGACTTTGAATGCGTTCGTCACCTTTGAAAAGACGGAGGCGGGCTACACCGTCACCCTCAAAGCCGCCGCCCTCGAAAAGCTCAACGCGGCCTATGCGGGTCTCCTCGAGAGCCTCAAGACGACGCTCGGCGACTTCCTTCCCTCCCTCCTCGACCTCACGTTCGACGGCCTCAAACTCGAACTCGCCACGGCGACGGCGGAGGGCAAGGAGACCATCACGGGTCTTTCCGCCGCCCTCGACAGTACGCCCGCAGAGAGAACGGGCGAGGCGATCGGTTTCGACATCGAAATCGGCCTGCCCCTCTCTCAGATGCTGATGGGTTCGTTCGCGGGCGATCTTGAGCTTCGCCTCAACCCTGCCGCCCTGTGGGCAGACAACTACGCGATCGCGCTCGGGCACCTGCACCTCGGCCTTACGCCCGCCTCCATCATTTTGCAGATGGTCGGTGGATTTGCACCCGCGGGAAGTTTGCCCCCGTTTGTCGGTCCCGCTCTGAACAGCCTCGACGTCTACTACGCGGGCGACGGCGTTTTGACGCTGGCGCTCAACAACATGGAACAAGATCCCCTCTTCGTCACGCAGATAGACCTCAAAACCGTGCAAATGCCCGCGCTTCCCGCAAACGGGGCCGCAATGTTGCTCTCCGAGTTTCGTTTTGAAAAGAAGGCAAACGGCGTCCTCTTCGCGTTGGGGGCTCCCATTGTGGAGGCCGTGAATGCGGCATACGGACAACTTGTCCAAACGGCGGCAGACTATGTCGCGCAATCTGCCGGCGACTTGATGGGCCCCATTGCCGGCGCGCTCATTCAGAGTATGATCGGCGCCCAAATCACCAATCTTGAGTTCTTCCTCGGCACGAACGACGACGGCAAAGTGATGTTCGACTTTGCGATCAAAGGCATTCCCCAGTATGACGATAATGAGGATTATTCCGAAAGACGTCTCCTCGCGCTGACCTTCACCGATCGGGATCCCCTTACGCCCGAACAGCAAACCGCCCTTTCGGCTTGCAAAGAGACGGCAGACGCGCTGCTCGCACAGAACGCAAAAGACAACGAGACGGCCGACGCCTTTGCGAAAAAACTTCAACCGTACATCGAGAACGTTGCCCTCACCGAAGAATACATTCCGGCGGTAGACGCCCTCAAAGAGGAGTTCGATGCGTTCCCCGCCAACGTGCAGACGCTCGTCTCCAACGCCTCCTATATGGCGGATACATCGTATAACGGCGAAACCTATTCCAAGCTGCACGTCATCTATGAGCTGTACCTTGCGCGCGCGGAGGCGTTCAAAGCGCTGCTGCCCGAAGATGACGACTACAAGGGATTCGAAAATTGGGATGCGATCAACAGCCTGTACGACAAAGCCGATACGTCCCACCAATATGATCTCGGCGTCGACATCCCCGCCGTCAAAGACAGCGTCGGAATGAAAACCTACATCGGGGAGACCCGCATCACGGCATACGAGACCGCCCGCGATACGCACGAGAATCCGCTTGTACTGCAGCTGATTGACAAGATCGCGGCGAGCAAGGCGAAATATGAAACCGCGACGACGCACGACGACCTCACCGAAGCGCTCACCGAGATCGTAAAAGACTTCAAGCCGGCCTACGACAAACTCACCGCAAAGAATCAGAAGCTCGTCACGAACTATCAAGACTATGTCGCAACGATCTATGAAAAGAACATCGACGAGGCGACGGCGGAGTACGAAACGGTCAAAGGCGAGTTGGAAAAGCTGATCGAGCAGGGCAAAGAGGCGAAGATCGAAGACCTTCTTAAAACAATGAAGAAGCTCTCCGCCGCTTACGCCTTGTACAACGGCAACGATTTTTGGACGTCCAATCTGTACAATGGTACCACGATGGCGTGGGGAAATACGTGGGTGTCCGATTTGAAGCCGACTTGGCTCGCAGAAGCCGAACAAACAGCACTTGACAAAAAAGTCACCGCTCTCACCGAGCTGGACAATGAACTCATCAAAGGCGAAACGGAAAAGACCGTCGCGACCGCGCTCAAAGACGTCATCAAACAGGCAGGCCAAGCGCTCTACGATCAAATCGGAGAATGCAAGATCGACGGCAAAGACGGGACGAAGTGGGATTTCACCAAATTCGATACCGAGACCGATGACGAGAAGGCCGCCTTGCTCGAACAGCTCCACGGATTTCGCTTCATGTTCTCCAGGGTGCTTCCGACGGAGGAAGGCAATGCGATTTGGGATAGCGATGCAGATCTGAAAAATTTCGCGATCCGTTTCGTCCAGTATGAAAGGGAATTTGCGGCCTATCTCGCCAAGAACGCCGAGGAACTGCAGGCCTGAGCGGCATGAAAACAAACGGTATCCCCCGCCCTAAGCGGGGGATATTTTTTGAGCGCCCCCTTGCCTTCCCCTCTGGGGAAGGTGCCCGCAGGGCGGATGAGGAGGCGGCGGCGACGGAGCAGGTACGAAGTCCTATTCCTTGCCTTCCCCCATGGGGAAGGTGCCCGTAAGGGGCGGATGAGGCCCGTGTGAACAAATCTGAAATCCCTCTTCAATATCACGATTTCTCTTGACAAAATCTCCCAAAATGGGGTACAATAATAGGAGAAACAAAGTACACGATGCGGGGCGGATGCAATGGAAGTTGACATCATCACTGCCGTCATGAACGCCGAGGCGCAGGCGGCGGAAATGCAAAAACAGGCGGAGGCCGAGGCCGCCGCGATCATTTTGGAGGCCGAAAAGAGGGCAATGGAGCTCACCAAGGCCTCTGAGTCCGCATGCGCTCAGCACGCGGAGGAGATCGTAAAGAAAGCACATTCAGACGCCGAAGAGGCATACCATGTCGCGATCGAGGCCGTGCAAAAGGAGGCCGCCGTCTACGCGGAGAGCTGCATAGAAAAGATCGGGCCGCACGTTTTGGCCGTCGTGGGGAGGATCTTGAAGTGATCGTTGCGATGCGAAAACTGCATCTTGCATCGCTCTCCTACGACCGCGACAAGGTATTGAACGCCCTCGAGCGCACCCGTGCCGCCGAGATCAAGGAGCATGCCGAGACGGAGGTCTCCCCGCTGTGCACCCCCGGCGGGGAGGAGCTCTCTTCCTACCTCGCCTCGCTGGAGGCCGCGCTCGGGATCATTCTCTCCCATGCCCCCGCGGAGAAACAGGCCGAAGGGCTTCAAGACGGCTTCGATGTCGCCTATTCGGAGTTTGTCGCCGCCAAAGACTTCCGCCCGCGCGCAGAGGAGCTCATCCGCGAGACCGCGCGTCTCACCGAGGAGAAGACTGCCGCCGACGGCGAAGTCGCAAGGCTCACGCGCGAGATCTCCGCAGTGCAGCCCTATACCGTGTCCGCGGTCAGGTTCTCCCAATGCCGTGACACCAAGAATACGGCGGTGCGGTTCGGCATTGTGCCCGTTCCCGCGTGGGATGGCCTGCAAAAACAGCTTGATTCCATGCCTTTGACCGCTTACGAGGCCACCATGTCCGCGGACGGGGTGTTGCTTTTTGCTGTCTGCCACAAGAGCGGCTTGCAGGAGTTCGAGTCGCTTCTTTCGGGTGCGTCCTTTTCCTCGTGCCCCTATACGGGGGACCGGACGGGCGCCGAACTTCTCGCTTCCCTCGAGGGGGAATGCGCCGCACAGGCCGAAAGGGGACGGGCCGCCGGAGAGGCGCTTGCCGCGCTCTTTTCGGAACTCCGCCCGCTCAAGATCTACTGCGACTACGTGGGCTTCGAGCTCGAAAAGGCCGAGGCGTCCGCCAAGATGCAGGCCACCGCGCACGCCGTCTTCATGGAGGCATTCGTGCCCGCAGACGGCGAGGAGGGGGTAAAAAAGGCCCTCGACGCCCTCGATATCCCCCTCTTTTACGAATTTTCCGACCCCGCGGAGGATGAGTTCGTTCCCACCCTCACGCGCAACAACAAACTTGTCTCCAATTTTGAGACGGTCACCAACATGTATTCCGTGCCGAACGCAAGGGAGCTCGACCCCAACGCCGTCATGTCCTTCTTTTACAGCCTGTTTTTGGGCTTCATCATGGCGGACATGGGCTACGGGCTCATGATGATGCTCGGCGGCTTTTTCATTTGGAAGAAGAAAAAGGGAGACATGGCGAGCCTCGGCGGCGTGTTCGGCATCGGCGGGGCATTTGCCTTTTTGTGGGGCATCCTGTTCAACTCCCTCTTCGGCGAACGCGTTCTGCCCTTCACGGTCATGCCCGACGCGCAGACGGCCATGTATACCCTCGCGGGGATACAACTTCCCGCCGTGCTCATCATCGCGCTGCTGCTCGGCATCTTTCAGCTGTGCGCGGGGTATCTGTGCAAATTTGCCCAATGCGTGCACCATAAGCGGCCGTGGGACGGCGTGTTCGAGGGCTTGGTCTGGGCCGTCTTCTCCCTCGGCGCCTTTCTCGCCGTCGTGGGGCTCACGGAGGAATTCTCGGCTCCCGCGCTCACGGCTGTCGGCGGGGTCACGGCGGGCGTCTCGCTGCTCGTTGCCGTCTTCACGGCGGGGCGGCACGAGAGAGTGCTCGGGAAGATCACCAAGGGTTTCGGCTCGCTCTACGGCCTCATCAACTACTTCACCGACGTTCTGAGCTACATCCGCCTCTACGGGCTCATGCTCACGGGCGCGGTCATCGCGCAGGTCATCTCCGATTACTCCCTGCAATTTCTTGCCTCGGGCTCGGTGCTCATTGTGCTCGGGGCGGTGCTCATGGTCGTGGGGCACGTCTTCAACCTCGCGATCAGCCTGCTCGGCGCCTACATCCACACGGCGCGCCTGCAATATGTGGAGTTCTTCGGCAGGTTTTATGAAGGCGAGGGACGGCTCTTCGAACCGCTCGGCTCGCATGCAAAATATATCTCATTGGAAAGATCGGCGGAAACGCCGCACGAAAGAGCGGCTTAACGATAAAATTTACGGAGGTTTCTCATCATGTATTCAACCGGTTATGTGATCGCCATCATCGGGATCGCGCTGTGCGTGGTCCTGTGCGGTGTGGGGTCCGGGCTCGGCCTCTACAAGACGGCGAGCGCCACCGCGGGCGTCCTCGGCGAAAACCCGAAGAAGTTCGGCAAGCTCATCATCCTCATGCTGCTCCCCGCCACGCAGGGGCTCTACGGTTTCCTCATCGCAATTCTCGCCGTGAACAAGCTCGGCGTGCTCTTGGAGGTGACCGAAGCCTCGCAGGCTCTCGCGCAGGGGTGGTCTGTCTTTGCGGCGTGCCTGCCCATGGCGATCTCGGGCTTCGTCTCGGCGTTCTTCCAGGCGAAGGCGGCCGTCAACTGCATCTATGCGGCGGCCAAGCAGGACCTCGGCTTCAAAGTGGCCATGGGTCCCGCGATGATCGAGTTCTATGCCCTCCTCGGCCTCGTCATCTCCCTGCTCCTCGTCATCAGGATCTGAGCTATGGGAAGGGACGAAGTCGTTGAACGCATTCTCTCGGATGCGGAGCGGGAGGCAGGGGAGACCGTGCAGGCCGCCAAGGCCCGTGCGGAGGAGATCCTCGAAGCCGCCCGCAGGCAATGCGAGAAGGAGCGCGTCGGGTCGGAGAACGAGGCGGAGGCGCAGGGCATGCGTATCCGTGAGGGAAAAGCGGCGCTGGCAAGGCTCGACGGGGCCAAGATCCGCCTTGCGGGGAGGAGAAAGGTCATCGACGCCGTCTACACGCGCGCCCTCGCGGCCCTTCTGTGCCTCGACGCACACGACACGCTCTCGCTCGCCGAACGGCTGCTCTGCGAGAACGCGGAAGAGGGGGATGAGATCGTCTTCTCCGCGGGATTTTCCTGCTGTGAGGAGGTGGCGGATCTCCCCGTCGTCAAAGAGAGAAAACTCACTGTGAGCGCGGAACATCCGGACATGGGTGGGGGCTTTTTGCTCCGCGGAACAAATTCCGACAAGGATGTGACCTACCCCGCCCTGCTCGCGGCAGACAGGGAGGCGCATCAGGCAGAGATCGCGCTCGCGCTCTTCGGAGACCACTGAATGGGATACGGCACGGTGTATACAAACGGCGTGATCGCCGTAAAAGAGGGGCAGCTCTTGGGTGAAAAGCTCCTGCGCTTTCCGGATATGACGGAGGGGGAAGTCCTCCGCGCGCTCTCGGAGAGCGGATTCGGCACGGGCAGCGAAGACCCCGTCCTCGCCGAGGAGAGAGCGCTCGACGCGTTCATCCGCGAATACGCGCCCACGCAGGCAGACAGGGCGTATTTTCTCGCCCCGCGCGACTTTCATAACCTCAAAGCCCTCTACAAAGCGCAACGGTTGGGCGTAGATCCCGCCCCCATGCTCGCACCTTGGGGGCTGTGGGAAGAGGGGGAGCTCAGGGAGATGCTCGCGCAAAACAAGCCGCCCGTGCCCCGCGTGAGAGAGGACGCGGCGGGTGCGGAGATCGGCGCCGCCTTCGACGGGGCGATGTATGCCTACCTCTTCCGCGTGTGTGCAAAAAGGGGAGACCTCAAAAAACTTCTGCGGATGCGCGTGGACATGACAAACATCCTCACTGCATGCCGTGTTCAAGACATGGGTGCCACGGATGAGCTCTTCCTCGCGGGCGGGACGCTGAAAAAGGAGCAGTTTCCGCTCCCCGGAGAAGGGGAAAAATCGGAGCACGCTTTCGACGGGACGCCCTACCGCGCCTTCTACAATGCCTGCCTTGCCGCAGGGAAACCGCCCTACACCGGGGCGGAGCGCATCCTCGAGAGCTTCGAGGAGCAGAGCTATTTCGGGCGCCGTTTCGGGCTGGACGGGCGGGAGCCCTTCCTCTACTATGTCTTCCGCCGCCGCGCGGAGATCCGGAATGTGCGCATGATCCTCGTCTCGCTCAGGGCGGGCGTTCCCCCTAAGGAGATCGAGAAACGGCTTACGGGGGTGAAATGATGCAGGGAAAGATGGCAGTCGTCGGCCCGTCCGAGACGATTACGGTATTCAAGGCCGCAGGGGTGGACGCCTTTGCCGCCGCGGATGAAAAGAGTGCGCGGGAGACCCTCCGCAGGGTGGCGCACGACTATCCCGTCGTCTTCCTCTCGGAGGAATACGCGGGGCCCCTCCAAGACCTTCTCAAACGGTTCGACGAGGAGGCCTATCCCGTCGTGCTGCCCATTCCCGCGGGCAAAGAGACGGGCTACGGCGAGGCATTTTTGAAGACTTCCATGGAGCGCGCCCTCGGCGTGGACATCCTGTTCCAAAAATAGAGAAGTCGCTTATCATAAGAAGGATGGATATGGTTGGTAATGTTGGTAAAACGGTAAAAATTTCCGGGCCGCTCATCGTCGCCGAGAACATGGCAGACGCCAAGCTCTACGACGTCGTCCACGTCTCGAAGCTGGATCTCGTCGGCGAGATCATCGAGCTCCGCGGCGACAAGGCGTCCATTCAGGTCTATGAGGAGACCTCGGGCTTGGGGCCGGGGGAAGACGTCGTCTCCACGGGCGAGCCGCTCTCGGTGGAGCTCGCGCCCGGGCTTCTCACGGGCATTTTCGACGGCATCCAGCGCCCGCTCACGACGCTCAGTTTCAAATACGGCAACCGCATCTCGCGCGGCGTCGCCGTCAATTCGCTGAGCCGCGATAAGAAGTGGCACTTCACGCCCAAGCTCAAAGCGGGGGACCATGTCCGCGAGGGAGACATTCTCGGCGTCGTGCAGGAGACGGAGATCGTCGAGCACCGCGTCCTCGTCCCCAACGGCATGGAGGGCAGGATCATCTCGATCTCGGAGGGCGATTTCACGATCGAAGACCCCGTCGCCCGCATCAAGACGGAGAGGGGGGAGGAGCAGGTCTGCATGCTCCGCAAGTGGCCTGTCCGCAAGGGGAGGCCGTACCGCGAGAAGTTCTCCCCCGACCGCCCCATGGTGACGGGCCAGCGCGTCATCGACACGCTCTTTCCCATTGCCCGCGGGGGGGTCGCGGCCGTGCCAGGGCCCTTCGGGAGCGGCAAGACGGTCGTCCAGCACCAGCTCGCCAAGTGGGCAGACGCGGACATCATCGTCTACGTCGGCTGCGGGGAGCGCGGCAACGAGATGACGGACGTCCTCAACGAATTCCCCGCCCTCAAGGACCCCAAGACGGGGGAGCCATTGATGAAGCGCACGGTGCTCATCGCCAATACCTCGGATATGCCCGTGGCGGCGCGCGAGGCCTCCATCTATACGGGCATCACGATCGCCGAGTACTACCGCGACATGGGCTACAACGTCGCGATCATGGCCGATTCCACCTCCCGCTGGGCCGAGGCACTGCGCGAAATGAGCGGCCGTCTCGAGGAGATGCCGGGCGACGAGGGCTATCCCGCCTACCTTGCCAGCCGTCTCGCCGAGTTCTATGAGCGCGCGGGCTATGTGAAACTGCTCGGGAGCGACGAAAGGGTGGGGTCGGTCACCGCGATCGGCGCCGTTTCCCCTCCCGGCGGGGACCTCTCCGAGCCCGTCTCGCAGGCCACGCTGCGCATCGTCAAAGTGTTCTGGGGGCTTTCCGCCTCCCTTGCCTACAAGCGGCACTTCCCCGCCATCGACTGGCTCATCAGCTATTCGCTCTATGCAGACAGGATGAAGGGGTGGTACGACAGGAACGTCGGCAAGGGCTTCTTCAAATACCGCCAATTCGCCATGACGACTTTGCAGGAGGAGGCCGCGCTCGATGAGATCGTCCGTCTCGTCGGCATGGACGCCCTCTCCTCGCACGACCGCCTCATCATGGAGACGGCCAAGATGATCCGCGAGGACTACTTGCACCAGAACGCCTTCCACGAGGTGGACACCTACACTTCCCTGCGCAAACAGCTTCAGATGCTGCTCACCATCTATCAGTTCTATACCCTCGCCGGGGAGGCCGTGGAGAGGTTTGTCGCCCTCGACGACATTCTGAAATGCCCCTTCATGGAGAAGATCGGGCGGGCGAAATATATCGAGGAGAGCGATCTTGCCGCCTTCGACGAACTCATCGGCGAGATGAGCGCGGAGATCAAGGCGCTCGCCGAGGGAGGAGAGAGCGATGTATAAGGAATATAAGACGATCCGCGAGGTCGTGGGCCCTTTGATGCTCGTGGAGGGCGTCGAAGGGGTGACTTACAACGAGCTCGTCGAGATCTTGTGCCAAAACGGCGAAGTGCGGCGGGGAAAGGTGCTCGAAGTCGACCGCGACAGGGCAGTCGTACAGCTCTTTGAAAATGCACAGGGCTTGCAGATTGCCACGGCCAAGGCGCGCTTTTTGGGCCATGCGCAGCAGCTCGCCGTCTCCAAGGATATGCTCGGCCGCGTCTTCGACGGCATGGGCAACCCCCGCGACGGCGGCGCCCCCGTCATCCCCGAAAAGATGCTCGATATCAACGGCGAGCCCATCAATCCCGCCGCGCGCGACTACCCCAACGAGTTCATCGAGACGGGCGTCTCCGCGATCGACGGCCTCAACACGCTCGTGCGCGGGCAAAAGCTCCCCGTCTTCTCGATGAGCGGGCTTCCGCACGCCGAGCTCGCCGCCCAGATCGCGCGGCAGGCAAAGGTGAGGGGCTCCGGCAGCACGTTCGCCGTCGTGTTTGCCGCCATCGGCATCACCTTCGAGGAGGCGCAGTATTTCATCGACGACTTCCGCCGCACGGGCGCCATCGAACGGACGGTGCTCTTTACCAACCTCGCGAACGATCCCGCCGTCGAGCGCATCGCCACGCCGCGCATTGCCCTCACCTGTGCCGAGTATCTCGCCTTCGAGTGCGGCATGCACGTGCTCGTCATCATGACGGACATCACCAACTATGCGGAAGCGCTCCGTGAGGTCTCCGCGGCAAGGCGGGAGATCCCCGGGCGGCGGGGCTACCCCGGCTACCTCTATACCGACCTCGCCTCCCTCTATGAGCGGGCGGGCAGGATCCGCGGCTGCAAGGGCTCCATCACCCAGATCCCCATCCTCACGATGCCCGAAGACGACAAGACGCACCCCATCCCCGACCTCACGGGCTACATCACCGAGGGACAGATCATCCTCTCGCGCGACCTCTATAAGAAGGGGATCAACCCGCCCATCGACGTGCTTCCCTCCCTCTCCCGCCTCAAAGACAAGGGCATCGGCGACGGCAAGACGCGTGAGGACCACGCCGACACCATGAACCAGCTCTTCGCGGCATATGCCCGCGGGAAGGAGAGCAAGGAACTCTCGGCCATCCTCGGCGAAGCGGCGCTCTCCGACGTCGACAAGCTCTATGCCAAATTCGCAGAGGCCTTCGAGGAGGAATACGTCGCGCAGGGGTTCGAGACGGACAGGACCATCGAGGAGACCCTCGACCTCGGCTGGAAACTTTTGAAGATCCTGCCGAAAAGCGAACTCAAACGCATCCGCACGTCGTATATCGAGAAATATATGAGGGAATGACGGGACGAAAATCGGCCACCCATGTCCGAAACTTACCGCAAGATGCGGACATGGTACCCGCAGATGACGTCTGAAAACGTGCCACCCATGTCTGCGTCTTCGATGCGGGACGTCAAAATCAAATCAAGAAATTATGGCAAGACTGAATGTAAACCCAACGCGCATGGAGCTCAAAAAGCTCAAAGCGCGCCTCTCGACGGCCGAGCGCGGGCACAAGTTGCTCAAAGACAAGTCCGACGAGATGGTGCGCCGCTTCACCGTGCTCCTCAAAGAAGACAAGCGTCTCCGCGACGAAGTGGAGGGGGACCTTGCCGCCGCCCTCAAACAGTTTGCGCTGGCGGGTGCGCTCACGGCGCCCTATGTGCAGGAGACGGCCTTCTCCATGCCCACGGTGAACTTGCAGGCCGATTGCCAAACGGAGAGCATCATGGGGGTGGACGTGCCCAAGATCTCCCTCTCGGCGGCAGAGGTCCCCGTGGCGCTCCCGTATGCCTTCTCCGAGATCACGAGCGAGGCCGACGGCTCGGTGCGGATGGTCTCCGCGCTCCTGCCCAAACTTCTCCGCCTCGCCGAGGTGGAAAAGGCAGTAAGGCTGCTCTCCTATGAGATCGAGCGCAACAAGCGCCGCGTCAACGCCCTCGAATACATCATGATCCCCCAGCTCGAGGAGACCATCAAATACATCCGCGACAAGCTCGACGAGAACGAGCGCGCCTCCATCGTCCGCCTCATGAAGGTGGGCGCCTCCGCCTCTTCATAGCGCCTCCTCATAGCGGGGCCGCCCTCTGTTTGCTCCTCGGTCCGGGGATACTTTTCCAAGCCGCCGGAAAAAAGAGAGCGGCGCGGTAAAAATTTTCAAAACGGGCGTACGCTTTCCTGCGTACGTCTTGATTTTTTCTGCCGTCTGTGGTATAATTTTCGCGTAGTCCCGCGGCATCCTCCCGCAGGACTTCGGGGAAAAATTTCCCAAAGGAGACGACGATGGCGGAAAAAGAACAGGCCGCTCCGACCGGGCGGATCGTTGCATATATCAAGGAGCAGAGGGAGGTGACCATCCCCGCCCTGCAGAGGCGGTTCTCGGCGGATTACTTCACGGTCGCGCGGCTCGTGCGCAGGCTCGTCGACGATGGCGAGCTCAAATTCGCGGGCGGCGTGACATACACCGTGACGGGTGCGGTGCAGGATGGCGCGGTGCAAGACAAGGCGGAGGAGATCGCGAGAAGACGGGCGTCTCTCGAAGAACGTAGGCAGCAACTGATCGCAAGGGCGATGAAGACGCTCCGCTCCGAAGACGGGGAGGACGTATCCCCCGCGGAAGAAGCGGAAGAACATATGACCGTGCGCGCGGAGGAGCTCGTCGTCGGCGGCGACGGGCGGTGGGAGGATGGCCTTCTCTTTGCCGTCGGCAGGGGCGCGGGGGGAGAGCTTGTCTATGGCGACCTTTCGCGGCTCGCCCACATCCTCATCGGCGGCGGCGCGGGGATGGGGAAGTCCTCCTTCCTGCACACCATGATCTACAGTTTTCTCATGCACTACACCCCCGACGAGGTGCGGCTCATTTTGTGCGACCCCAAGCGGACGGAGTTTACGCTCTATGAGGACATGCCGCATCTGCTCACGGGGGAGGTGTTGAGCGAGGTAGAGCAGGCGATCCCCGCGCTCCGCTGGGCGATCGTGGAGATGGAGCGCCGATACGGGCTCTTCGCGGAGAAGACGGCGGCGGGCGAACCCGTGAGAGACATTGCGGGCTACAATGCCGTCTGCGCGGAGGGGGAGAGGCTTCCCCGCATCGTCATCATCGTCGACGAGTTTGCAGATCTCATCCTTCAGGCCAAGCGAGACATCGAAGACTGTATCCAGCGCCTCGCGCAAAAATCCCGTGCCGCGGGCATCCACCTCGTGCTCGCCACCTTTATGACATCCGTCACCGTCATGACGGGCGCGGTCAAATGCAATTTCCCGACGCGCGTCGCGTTCAGGGTCTACGAGGAGCTCCAATCGCGGGTCATCCTCGACGAGCGCGGTGCGGAAAAATTGCCTGTCCGCGGGGACATGCTCATGAAGGGGACCGCGGATCTTCAGGGCAGGCGCATCCGCGCGGCGTATACCTCCCGCGAGGAACTCGCCATGGCCGTCTCGGCCGCCAAAACAAACTATCCCCGCAAGTTTCATAAACAGGCCCAAACGTTCATCGCGCGGACGGGGCAGGAACTCATCGGGGAGCGCCGCGGCGGGCCCATGTACCCCGAGGACGAGAGCTGCATCAAGGCGCTGAAAGTCGTCATCGAGGCGGGAGAGGCGAGCATCTGTCTCGTCCAGCGCAGGTGCGGCGTCGGCTACAACCACGCGGCCAAGATCATCGAGTGGATGGAGGACATGGGGTACGTCTCCCGCTTCGACGAGACGATGCGGACGCGCGCCGTGCTCATCACCAAAGAGAAGTTCGAAAAGCTCTACGGGCCGCTCGGCTGAGGAGGTGACCGTGCTGAGCATCTTAGACGTCCTCATGGACGAGGACGACCGTGACCCCATCCGCCTTGCCGACAGCGAGGGCCGCGAGCTCCTCTTCGAGCAGGTGGCGGTCATCCCGTATGAAGAAAAGATCTATTGTATTTTGAAGCCCATCACCCGCATCGAGGGGGTCGCCGAGGACGAGGCCATAGTCTTTTATGTGGAAGAGTCCCCCGACGCCCCGCCCGTTCTCATGGTGGAGCACGACGAGCTCAAGGCCATCGAGGTCTTTGAGGCATACTACGACCTCCTCGAAGAAGAAGACGATTGACTTTTGCCCCGGCTTAGGGGCGGCCAAAACAGCGGAAAAATTTGCGGATAGACCGCATTCCCCCAAACCATGTCTGAAAGAGAGCTTCCGAAAACCGCAAAACGGGTCAAAATGCACCGACCGTGCGGTTTCCCCGCAGAGCATGCGGCGCAGGGGGCTCTTTTTTGATCCCGCGGGCGGGGCGGCAGGGCTTTTCTTTCGGGGAGGGATAAGGCCGTCTGCGGTAAAATATACGCATATCATAAATGAGTATACATGTAATATATGCAATATCTATACATTTTCGCGGGAAGATGGGCCGAGAGAAAAGAGGGGTACCATGTCCGAAAGCGCTGCCCGCGCGGCCCCTTGTGTGTCCCAAGGAGGGGGGCAAGAGCGCTTCCCGCAAAGATGTTATTTTTTGGTTTTTTTCTTATTTTTTACTTTTCGCACGCGTTGGCGCGCGAGAAGTCTTTCCCCGCACCCGCTCCTGTTTTGCCGAATAGATAGGTTTTCGCCCCCGATTTTATAAAAAACGTGTATAAAATAAGTATAACTTCATGTAGTTATAAGAAATTCTAATAGGATTTTTTTGTATTTTATAAAAAAATGCGGCAACGTCGTTTGACACGCCTCCATAAGATGTGATATAATCATCCTAATACATTCCATAAAAAGGAGAGCAGAGTTATGAAGCGCAGAGTATTAACGATCCTTAGCATACTCTTTGCTTTGATCAGCGCAATGGCCGTCTTCTCCGCCTGCAACTCTTCGGATGAGAAGGGCGTCAGCGGCGAAGAAATGGGCGTATACTATTGCGAAGTCAACGGAAAGGAGTATCTGTTGACCCTTGCCGAGGAGACGGCGTTCTCTCTCGAAATGGGCGATGAGACGCGGGAGGGGACGTATGTCTTGGATGACGCGGCATTGACGCTGAAATTCAACGACGGCGGCGACCCCGCGACCGCCGAAGGCACGCTCGAAAACGATACCCTCAGGTTGACCGATTACCGTGGGGGGGGGTACACGTTCCTTAAAAAGATTACATACACGGTCAAGTTCAGCGGCGCCGACCTCGACGACGTCGAGGTGACGAACGGAAAGACGGTCGCCAAGCCCGAAAGCCCCGCCGAGGAGGGGCAAGTCTTTATCGGGTGGTATACCGACAGCGCTTTCCGCAGTCTGTATGATTTCAGCCAGCCCGTGAGAGGCAACCTCACCCTCTACGCCCGCTTCGTCGAGAATATCAACCCCGAATTCGAAGTGAGCTTCAACGTCAACTATCCCGAGGGCGAGGAGATCCCCGCGCAGCAGACGGCGGGGCACAAGCTCTACAATCTTCCCAAGCCCGAGCGGGAGGGATATACTTTTGTCGGCTGGTGGTTCAGCCACTATGATACTGCCGAGAAACTCACCGCGCAGTATGTGGACCAGAACATCGACGAGCCCATCACGCTCTATGCGGTATGGTCGGACGGCACGGCCGAAAAGCCCGCCATCTCCGTCTCGGAGAGCGGCGTCGTCTGGCAGGGGCTCACGGGGAATAATGCCTATACGATCAGCATGAGCGGCCCGGACGGGGACATCGTGAAAGATTTCTCCGTGGCCGTTGCAAATTACGATTACGATTTCTCCGCCCAAAAGGCGGGCGACTATGTCGTGACGGTCACGATGAACGGCGAGACCGCGACGGCTTACTATAAGAATAAGGGGCTTGCCCGCGTCTCCACCTTCGACGTGACGGGCTCCACCCTTCTCTTCAACGCCGTTCCCAATGCGACCAACTATCTCGTGAGCGTCAACTGCGGCTCCGAGGGGCATGTCCACACCGATATCGACTGCGGCACCGAGTGCAGCTTCGATTTCAGCGAATGCGACATGAAAGAGGGCGGCATCGAGTTCGTCGTGAAGGCGACGGCCGAGGGGTATCTCACCTCGGTCTCCGAGACCTATACCTTCACGAGAACGCTGGATCCCGTCACGGGCCTTTCCATCGACGCGAACAGAGACACCGTCTCGTGGAATGCGGCGAAAGAGGCGACCTCTTACCTTGTCACCGTGTCCGTCGACGGAGAGGAAGTCTCCACGACCAGCGTCAGCGACAAGCGCAGTTTAGATTTACAATATTGTAACAGCGGGGAAGTCACCGTATCCGTCATCCCCGCCGCTTTCGGCTGGGCTTCGCCCGAGGCTGCCACCGTCTCCTATACGAAGACGCGCCTCGCAACGCCCGGCGGCCTCCTTCTCTCCGCCTCCACGTTCGTATGGGACGAAGTGAAGGAAGCCCAATCATACGACGTCATGCTCGACGGGATCGTCCACCGCACGTCGGATCTTGCCTTCTCGCTGGCAGAGTATTACGATGAAAGCAAGACTTCCTACACGCTGTCCGTACGTGCCGTCGGCGCAAACGGCACCTCCCTGTGGGCGCCCGACTACGTCGTCCGCAGCGGCGAGATGGGTGAGATCACCTATGCCGGCGGCAAGGCCTCGTGGGATGCAGTGTTCGGCGTCAGCTCCTACATCGTCAAGGTCAACGACGGGGAGGAGGAGACGGTCTCCGGCGCCACCGCATGCACCATCACCTTCACGGAGGATGGAGAAAACACCATCTCCGTGTGCGCAGTCTCCGCGGACGGCACGCGCTCCTCGTGGAAGAGCGTCACGGTCACCGTCTACGCCATCCTGTTCGACGCGCAGGGCGGGGAAGATCCCGCTCCCCGTTACAGGGCAAAGGGCGATCCCCTCGACCTTCCCACTCCCCCCGACCTCTTGGGCTATACGTTCGACAAGTGGTACACGGCGGCGGACGGGCAGGGCGATCCTTACGACGGCGAGACCTTCCAAGACGAATACAACCGCACGGTCTATGCAAAATGGAACCCCAATCTCTACACGGTCACCTTCGATCTTGGTGAGTACGGAGAGGGCGAGCTTGAAAAGGAGCAGGTCTACTTCGGCGATACCTACCACCTTTCCGTGCCCAAGACGAACAATAATATGTATGCCTTCCGCGGCTGGTTCGATTCCACGCTCAGGACGCAGTATACCGACTACAAGGGCGACAGCCTCGGCGATTGGCTCGATGCAGACAACGTCACGCTGACGGCCTCGTGGGTCGCGATCTTCTCCTTTGCCGACAACACCGACGGCACCGTCACGGTGTCCAAGGGGCAGGGCATCAACTATGTGACCGAAGTCACCGTGCCCGAAAAATTCGGCAGCAAGACCGTCTCGACGATCGGAGACTTCTCCAAGTCTACCCGTTTGCAGAAGATCACCATCCCGAATTCCGTCACGTCGATCACGTTGGCGGGCGACGGTGCCGCATTCAGAGACTGCGACGCGCTCACCGAGATCAACATGGTCGAGTCGAGCATCCCCGCAGACGTCTCTTTCTACTCCGTCGACGGCGTTCTGTTCCGCTTCAATGCCGGGGCAGACGGCGGGCGCATGGAGCTCGAATACTACCCGTATGCACGGCAGGCCACGGAGTACACCATTCCGGGCATGATCGAGACGGATGAAGGCGCAAAGCCCGTCACGACCATTCCCGAGGGCGCGTTCCACGCAAACGACTACGACGTCTGCCCGCTCGTAACGCTCAACATCCCCTCGACGGTTTCGCTCATCGAGGGCGGGGCATTCTACAACTTCTTTGACTTGAGCATCCTCAACTTCAACTCCGTCAAGAGGGGTGAGGAAGAGGCGAAAACGCTCACCATCCGCCAGAACGCGTTCGGCGATCCCAAGGAAAACATGTCTACCTCGCGGATCAAGAGCATCAAGTTCCCCAAGCGTCTCTCCGCGGATCCCACCGAGGCGCTCCGCAGCATGACCTACCTCGCCTATGTGGATGTGGAGATCGGCGGGACTTACACCTCGCTCAACGGTCTTCTCTGCAAGACAGGCGAATACGGCCTTGAGCTCGTGTTCTATCCCAACAACAGGCACGTTGACGCAATCGGCCATGCCTATGTCCCCACAGACTTCTCTACATTGGATCGCGCGACGGAATTCGTCGTTCCCGAAGAGATCTATGCCATCGGAGACAGCGCGGCCAAGAACACGAACCTCAGAAAGGTCGTCATCACGCCGCAGGTCCGCTATATCGGCGTGAGTGCCTTCGAGGGCACGACCAGCCTCTCCGAGATCGAGTTCCAAGGCGAAAAAGAGGATCTGGACCTCGAGATCGCCGAGAGGGCATTCCTCGGCGAGAGATGGGATGAAAAGAGCGAAAGGAATCCCTCGGGCCGCAACAATTCCCTCAAGACGCTCACCCTGCCCGCCAACCTCACCAAGTTGGGCGCGCACGCATTCGGCAGCCTCTCCGGCAGCGCAAAGAACAACACCGGTTTGCAGGAAGTTTTTGTCAACGTCGACAGAGAATCCGTCGAGTTTGCCAAGGGCGCTTTCGACGGCACCGTGCCCGGCTCCATTTACGACGCCTCCTATGTCCGCGTCGTTCACCTCGGCCCCGGGGTGCCCGCGCTCGAAGTCACGGATATCTTCGGCTCCAACATGGATGAGGTCGACGTGGATGACGGAAACCCCAACTATGTGCAGGATGACGAGGGTGTGCTCTACGACAAGGAGATGACCAAACTCGTCTTCTTCCCGGGCGATTGGAACAAGGATTACAAGATCCCCGACATGATCACCAACATTGCCGCAGGTATGTTCAACGGCAGGGCGGGGCTTACGGGCATCACCATCCATAAGAACGTCACCGCGATCGGCAAAGAGGCCTTCAAGGATTGCACGGGGCTTCAATATGTCACTTTCGACGAGGGCGGAACGGAGCCCCTCACCATCGGCGTTTCCGCATTCCAGAACTGCAAACTGCTCACCAAGGTCGATCTGCCCGATCGGCTCAAGAGCATCGGCACGGACGCCTTCATGGAATGTGCCTCCCTCACCGAGTTCACCATCCCCAAGGATACCGAGGAGCTGGAGCTCTTCTCGCTCTACAACGACTCCCTCCGCATCTTCGAGGATTGCGATCTTCTCAAGGAGATCAAGGTCGACCCGGAAAACACGCACTTCGTCTCCGAGGACGGCATTCTCTACACGGCGCGCGCCGTCAAGAAGAGCCCGACGGATGCAGAAGTAAGCTACGTTCCCGATCAGCTTCTCTATTGCCCGAAGGGCAGGACGGGGAAGATCACGGTCTCGGGCTATGTGCGCACCGTTGCGACGTACTCGATCGGCCGCTTCGCCTCCTATGATACCCCGGCGATCACGGAGATCGACTTTAAGGACGCCGTCCCCACTTACGATCCCGAGACGGGCGAGTTGCAGAGCACGCAGATCACCATGCCTACGACGGACACCTTCATGTCGCCCTTCTCCAACCTCAAGTCGCTCCTCACGGTGCACTTGCCGAAGGGCCTCGTCTCGCTCGAGCAATACCTCTTCGAGAACTGCACGGCACTGACTACCGTCAACATCCCGAACACCGTCACGACCATCATGGCGAAGGCGTTCTACAGTGTCACGAACCTCAGCACGCTTACCTTCGATCCCGACGATCCCGCCGAGGCGGCTCCGACGGCCGAAGAGGGAGAAGAGGGCACCGAAAAGAAGGTGACCCCGCTCCTCATCGAAGACGGCGCTTCCAGGCAGGGCGCATTCTCGGGGATGAAGCTGACCTCCGTCATCTTCCCTGCAAGGATCACGCGGATAGGCGCGTATGCTTTCCAGGAGTGCAACTTGCTCACTTCCGTCACCTTCCTCGGTGCGGGTTCGGATTTCGTCATCGGGCAGGGCGCCTTCCAGAGCTGCAAGGGTCTCACCGAGATCAAGTTCCCCGAGACCCTCAGGGAGATCGGATCCAATGCCTTCAACAACACGGGGCTCACGAGCTTGAAACTTCCCGCCAACCTCGAGACCATCGGCGCCTCCGCGTTCGGCAGCAACGGAGCCCTCACGGGCACGCTCACCATCCCCAAGTCCGTCAAGACCATCGGCGACAACGCCTTCACGGGCACCGGGTTCTCGGCCATCAAATTTGAGGACGACAGCTTGATCCTCTCCATCGGCGGCGGCGCATTCGGCCAGATGAAGTCGCTCACCTCGGTAGACTTCGGTGTCTCAAACTCCTCGGCGGGCTTCGAGCTCGGCAGCGCTCCCGCATCGCAGTATGCGGGCGGCACGGGCGTATTCTCGGGCGACACCGCGCTCACGTCCATCGTGCTTCCTCTGCACCTCAAGAGGATCGGCGAGAACACGTTCCTCGGGCTTGCAAACCTCACGAGCATCACATTTGCCGAGAGCACGACTGCCAAGTCCAAGCTCACCACCATCGAGAAGTGGGCGTTCTCCAAGACGGGCATCTCGAGTTTCAGATTCCCCGAGAGCGAAGAGCCCATCACGTTCACCAATTCCAAGAACGACGCGACGGCGCAGATCTTCAAGTCCTGCCCCAACCTCACCGAGGTATACCTTTCGAGCTCCGTTGCCACCATCTCGAATGTGTTCGCGGGCTGCAACGTGAAGACGGTCACCGTTTCGCCTGACAGCAAATACTTCGAAGTAGACAAAGAACTTCCCATCATCTACGACAAGGCGAGCAAGGCCATTGCGCTCATCTACGGCGAGTATGATAACGCGAAGTTCGAGATCGCAAGCGGGTCCTCCATCGGCGGCGGCGCCTTCGCAAACCAGACCCTCCTCGAGACCGTCGTGATCCCCGCGACCGTCAGGACCATCGGGGCGAAGGCCTTTGAGAACTGCATCAACTTGAAGCAGGTCATCATTGCCACGGGCAGCGTGCTCGAGACCATCGAAGAGGGTGCGTTCTACAACTGCACCGCCCTCGAATCCATCAACCTCGAGGCAGCCACGCACTTGCAGAACTTCGGCAACGGCGCTTCCTCCTCTTCCCAGAGCGCAAAGGGCGTCTTCCAGAAGACGGGCACGAAGAGCGCGAATCCGCTCAAGATCACATTCCCCGCGTCGGTGCAGAAACTCGGAGACTACATGTTCCACGAGAGCGGCGTTGCTGAGCTCGATTTCTCCGCGACCAAGATCGAAGCGCTTCCTACGGGATACAGCTCGGGTACTGTTGGCGTCTTCTCGCAGAGCACCAAACTGACGACGGTCAAGTTCCCCACGACCCTCACCTTCCTCGGGACGTACAGCTTCTATGGGGATACGGCGCTCACCACCGTAGACTTCGGCAACAACACGAGCCTCAAATACATAGCGGATAAGGCGAATACCGCTCCCTCACACGCGGGCACCGGACCCTCCTATGTCTTCGTCGGCTGCTCGGCTCTCAAAGAGATCACCCTGCCCTCGAGCGTAGAGGTCATCGGTGGGTACACCTTCCAGAACTGTACGAGCCTTGCGACCATCAAAGGCATCGACAAGGTGACCATGCTCTGCTACCACGCCTTCGAGAACACGGGACTTACGAGCTTCACCCTGCCCGCCAATGAGATCGCGATGGGCACGCACGTGTTTGCAAAGTGCGCACAGCTCGAAACCGTCGATCTCTCGCAGGCCACGATCACATCGAGCACGGGGACTACGGCCTCGAGTAAAGTGCTCAACATGATCCCCGCCAATACCTTCCAGAACTGCTCGGCTCTGACGAGCGTGCAACTTCCCGACGGCATCACGAGCTTCGGCGCGAACGTTTTCGAGAATTGCGCTTCCTTGCAGTCGATGGATCTCAGCAGGTTTGCCCTCACGGCGCTTTCCAACTCCATGTTTGCGGGTTGCACCGAGCTTACCACCGTGAAACTCCCCGTGGGCGACAATCTCAAGTATCTCGGGACCAAGACCTTCCAGAACTGCATCTCGCTCAAGAACATCAACTCCTCGAAGGCCGAGGCCGACGAAGAGGGGGAGATCAACCTCAGCGGGCTCACGAGCCTTACGAGATTCAGCACAAGCGCAACGGCCAACGTCACCTCATCTACCGATAGCTATCTCTTCGCAGGCTGCACGAGCATCGCAAACGTCGTGCTTCCCGAGGGCTTCACCCTGCTCGGCGGCTACTCCTTCCAGGGCTGCACCGCGCTCACGGGCATCGACCTCACGGGCATCACGACCATCGGGCGCTATGCCTTTGCGGGCAGCGGCCTCACCTCCGTGACCGTCCCCGCCGCCGCGACCAATGTCTATGAGGGGGCATTCTCAGACTGTGCAAGCCTGAAAGACGTCACCTTCGCTCCCGGCACGGGCACCGTCGCGCTCACCGCTGGCAGCATTACCGCCTCCACTGGCGCCATCAGCAAGCCGGGCGTGTTTGCAAGGAGCGCCGTTGAGAACATCACGTTCAGCCCTCGCTTGAAGGCACTCACGGTCGCGACCTTTGCCGAATGCCTCAGCCTCACCGAGATCACCCTTCCCGCAGAGCTCACGGGCACGATGGGGACCTATGTCTTCTACAACTGCTCCAACCTCGAAAGGGCAGATCTCTCCAAGCTCACCATAGCGTCCCTCGGCGACTACATGTTCAAGGGCTGCACTTCCCTCAACGAAGTGCTCCTCGGCGACAAGCTCAGCTTCCTCGGGACCAACACCTTCCAGGGCTGCACCTCGCTCACGGGCATCGACATCTCCAACACCGCGGTGACCAACCTCGCCTCGAGCAAGACGGGCAACGGGAGTGCGACGACTTATCTCTTCGACGGGTGCGTCAATTTGCAGACCGTGACGACCAAGCTCTCCCAGATCAAGGTCGTGGGTGCGTTTACCTTCCGCGACTGCGAGAGGCTCACGAGTTTCGACTTCTCGGGCGTGACCGATTTGGGCGGCGGCGCCTTCCAGAACGCCGGGCTCACGGGCACGATCACGCTCTCCGCCGAGCTTGCAAACATCCGCGCTTCGAGCAATGTCTATCCCTTCACGGGTTGCACGCAGATCACAGGCTATAACGTGGGCGCAGGGAACGACGACTTCACCGTAAACGACGCGAATGCGCTCGTCGGCACGGACGGCACGCTCTATGCGCTTCCGGGCGGGTTCTCGGCCGAAGAAGGCGTGCTCAATCTGAACGGAATGGATTATAAGAACGTCGTCCTTACCACATATCTCTTCGCAGGGCTCACCAACATCACCAAGGTCATCCTGCCCGACGGCATGACGGAGATCCCCGCCTACCTGTTTGCCGATAGCGGCGTGCAGGAAGTCGAGATCCCCGCGAGCGTCACCTCCATCGGGACCAACGCGTTTGCGAACACCTTTGCACTCAAGCAGGTCACCTTCCTCGAGCCCGAGAGCGGGGAGCCTCAGCCGCTCACCTTTGCGGCAGGTTCCACCTCGGCAACGGGCACCACGGGCGTATTCTTCGGCTCGTCGATCGAAAACATCACCCTTCCCGATAGGCTGACCGTCATCGCCCCGGGCGCGTTCATGAACACGCTCTCGCTGAATACCGTTGTGCTGCCCGACACGCTCACGACCATCGAAGACTATGCCTTCTACGGCAGCGGCTTGAAGAGCATCGAGATCCCCGCATCCGTCACGTCGCTTGGTTCACCTACTCGGCCGAAGCATCCGACGCCCGATAAGGGTTCCGCCGTCTTTGCGAACACACTTAACCTCGAGAATGTCACCTTCCTCAAAGCCGCAGAGGGCACGGAGGAACAGCCTCTCACCGTGATAGCTGGTTACGGTAGCGCGAAGGAGAAGGATGAGGATAAAAAGATCGGCGCATTCGAGGGCTCCGGCATCAAACACATCTCTCTTCCCGGGAGGTTGAAGAAAGTCGCAGACGGGATGTTCGCTTACTCCGCGCTGGAGACCGTGGAACTTGCCCCCGAGACCACTGAACTCGGCGCGCTCGCCTTCGGGTACAGCGCACTCAAGGATGGCACCATCCCCGAAACGGTCACCTCCGTTGGCAACTACGTCTTCTGCGGCAGTGCCATCACAAGGCTCGTCGTGCCCGGCACCGTCATCACGATCGGCCACAACATCGCCTCCCTCTGCCCGCAGCTCACCGAAGCGCGGTTCGAGGACAGTGCGGAAGGATTGGAGCGCGCGCTGACAATCAACCAGTTCTTCAAGAACGATGAGAATCTCGAGACGGCTTACATCGGCACGGGCTATACACAGCTCACGACTTCGGCCTTCCTCGATTGCACGTCGCTTAGTTCGCTGACGCTCTCCGAGGGCCTCCAGCTCATCAATAGCCGTGCGCTCGAGAACTGCACTTCGCTCATGGAGCTCGTCATCCCCGAGAGCGTCATCGCCTTGAAACCCACGAGCGCCAACTCGGCGGCAAGTGCAACGGGCATAGCATTCTCGGGCTGGACGTCGCAGCAGAAGATCTGTTTCAGGACCTCGCGCTATACTACCTATGCCCTGCTCGGCATCGACTGGATGGACTTCACGGATGCAACGATCGTCTTCGACTACGTTCCCGAGGCTCCCGCGCCCGATGCGCAGGCCTGAGCCTCCGCATCCGAAAATTTCATAAAAATACACAAAAAATTCACGAAAACCTCCGCCGCTTCCTCTCGGAAGCGTGCGGAGGCATACGTGCTTAAAAAGGAACTTTCTTTCAACAGGAGGAAATTATGGCTGATAACGTATTCAAAAAGTATCGCGCCCGCATCGCACGGGAGGGCATCCTCAAAGCGATCCTTCTGAGCGTCTGCATCGGGCTCGGCGCGCTCTCGCTCACCGTGCTCATCTCGTGGTTCTTCGGCTTCAAGGCGGGATTGTGGATAGGGATCGGCCTGTTTGCAGTGTGCGTCGGCGTGCTCGCCCCCGTCTTCTATATCAAGCTCTACCGCCCCACGGCCAAGGCGATCGCCCGCCGCGTGGACGAACTCGGCCTCGAAGAGCGCATGCTCACCATGGTCGAATTGCAAAGCGATCCCTCCTTCATGGCAAAGGCCCAGCGGGAAGACGCGCTCAAAGCGCTCTCATCCGTCAACCATATGCTCGTCAAGGTGGCGATCGGCGCCGCGCTCATCGTGCCGTTCAGCCTCGGATTGGTGATCGGCACCTCCTCCACCGTCGTGGGGGCGCTGTATACCGCCGACGTCATCCCGAGCGGGATGGAGCTCGTCACGCCCGACGTGCTCCCCAATACCTACACGATCAGCTACTCCGTCGGCAACGGTGGCGGCGGCTCCATCGTGATGTACACGGACGACTGGACGAGCGAGAAGGCCGTCTCGGAGGAGTTCATCGTCACGGAAGGGGAAGACGCTCCCGCCGTGCTCGCAGTCGAGGATGAGAACTACATCTTCATCGGCTGGTCCGACGGCGTCACCGAGGCCTATCGGCAGGACGTCGACGTCAAGGGCAACATGGAGCTCCGCGCCGTCTTCTTGAAGACCGTCGAGACCGTCGAAGACCCCGAGCGGCAGAAATTCGATACGCCCGAGATCTACAAAGAGCCGAGCGACAGGGATGACGAAAACAATACGCCCCCCGACCCCGACGCACCGCCTTGGCCGCCCGAACAGTCCGATTCGGACACAGGGGAGGCCAACCCCGACGGCATGGGCGGCACGGGCCCCGGGGCCGCCACGCAGGGAGACGACGGCAACCAGATCATCGACGGACAGACCTTCTACGGCGATACCTATGAAGACGCCCACAGTAGCGCCATGGACCGCCTCGGCTCGGACGAAGAGATGGACGACAGCCTGAAAGGGGGCGTCTCGCAATACTATGATTCCATTCAACAGGATTCCTCCCAGACGGGCGATGCCGAGGGGGAAGACGGCGGGAATTAAACCCTCCGTGCGAAAAAAATAAGCATAAGAGAAAGACATGGTAACGGAAAACGACATCAAACAATTCAGCAAACAATGCGAAGAGATCTTCGGGCAACTTTCCCGCGATATCATCGGGCAGGAAGAAGTGGTGCGCGGCACGGTCATCGCGATGATCGCGGGCGGCAACGTGCTTTTGGAGGGCGTTCCCGGGGTCGGCAAGACGAGGCTCGTGCGTTCCTTGGGGCGCGTTTTCGACCTTCCGTTCTCGCGTATCCAGTTCACGCCCGACCTCATGCCCGCAGACGTGACGGGTACCAACATCATCGTGAAGGGGGAAGACGGCAACTCGCAGTTTTCCTTCCAGCCGGGCCCCGTGTTCAGCAATATCATCCTCGCGGATGAGATCAACCGTGCGACGCCGAAGACGCAGTCCGCCCTGTTGGAGGCGATGCAGGAGCACACGGTGACGGTCATGGGCGTCTCGCGCAGGCTCGCCGAGCCCTTCTTCGTGCTCGCGACGCAGAACCCCATCGAGCAGGACGGTACCTATCCGCTTCCCGAAGCGCAGATGGACCGCTTCATGTTCAAGCTCCTCGTGCCCAATCCCAAGCTGGATGAGCTGATGGAGATCGTAAACATGACGCAGAAGACGATGGCGGAAGTTGCAGACAGGGCGTGCACGGGCGAACAGCTATTGCAGATGCGCGCGACAGCCAACCAGATCCCCGTTGCGGAGGAAGTGCTCAGATATGCGATGATCCTGACATCGGCGACGCACCCCGACAGCGAGTGCGCGAGCGAGGCGGCAAAGAAATATGTGCGGCTTGGCGCGTCACCCCGTGCGGGACAGGCGCTCATCTCGGCGGCGAAGGTCATGGCGCTCATCAAGGGACGGTTCAACGTGGCCTATTCGGATATCAACGAGCTCGCGTATCCCGTATTGCGGCACCGTATCAAGCTGAACTTCGAGGCGATCGCAGAGCGCGTGACGGCCGACCGAGTGATCGAGATGATCGTAGACGAGATCTCGCGGCGTCAGAGGATCCCCGGAGCCCGCATCGCGCCTGCGCCCGCACCCGCAGAGGAGCCCGCAGCGGCGGAACCTGTGACGGAAGAGGAACAGGCGGAAGAGGGGAAAAAGAAGAAGAAAGGACTGTTTGCACGGAAGTAATCGGCTTCGGAGAAGAGAATGAGATCAAACAAGCTGGATGACGCGTTTTTCAGCAGATTGGAGACGATGTCATTGAATTTGAAATCGAGCTTAGCGGGGTATTTCGGAGGGAAGCACCTTGTGAGGACGTACGGACAGACGGTGGAGTTTGCGGACTACCGTGAGTACCAGCTCGGGGACGACATCCGCAGGATCGACTGGAACCTGTACAGCCGCTTTGAGAAGTACTTTCTGAAACTGTTCACGGACGAGCGGCAGATGCAGGTGCAGATCTTTTTGGATTGTTCGGGGTCGATGGGAAAGGACAGCCCGCAGAAGGCAGAATATGCGGTGGCCGCGACGGCCGCGCTGGGCTTTTTGGCCGTACAGAACATGGATAAGCTCTCGGTATATCTGATGCGCGGGGAGAGAGCGGAGGACCCGTTCGGAACGATCGTGGGGAAGAACTCCTTTTTCCGCGCGGTAGGGAGCTTAGAGAGCGTGGAGTTCGACGGCGATACGGACATGGCGGCCTGCATCACGGGCTGCCCGAACATCAGCGAGAACAACGGCCTGACGGTGATCGTCTCGGACTTTTGCACGGAGAGCGATTGGAAGAAGGCGGTGGACTACCTGTGCTACAAGAAGCGGCAGGTACTGTTGTTGCAGGTGCTGACGCCCGACGAGCTGGATCCCGGGTACGAGGGCAGAGTGCACCTGATGGACTCGGAGTCGGACAGCATAGAGGATCCGCGGAACATGAAGCTGCGGATCACGCGCGGGATGCTCGAGGCATACCGTGAAGCGCTGAAGGACTTCCGGGAGGACATGCACACCTTTTGCAATAAACGCGAGGCGGGCTATATCACGGTCTCGACGGACACGGCCATCGAACGCGTCCTGTTCGGCGAGTTCTTGAAGGTAGGTATCATGTCATGAGTTTGGAATTATTGGTGCCCTTAGGTCTTCTGGCGCTGTTGACGATCCCCATCCTGATCCTCATCCACATTTTGAAGCCGAACTACCAGGTGAAGCACATTTCGAGTACGCATATCTGGAAGCTCAGCTTGCAATACCGCAGAAAGAGGATCCCGATCAACAGACTCAGAAACATTCTTATTTTTATTTGTCAGCTCTTGATCCTCACGGCCGTCGCGTTGATCGTCTCGCGGCCGGCCATCCTCTATGACAGAAACACCGACCGTTCGGACGTCATCGCCATCCTCGATTCCTCGGCGAGCATGTATGCCGAGACGGGCGGGGAGACCCGCTTCCACCGCGCGGTGGAGGACGTGATGTCGCTCTCGGACAGCATTCTCTCCGAGGGCGGGGCAATGACCGTCATCCTCGCAGACGAGGACCCCGAATACCTCGCGACGCGCACCGAGCTCAAAAACCGTTCCGTCCTCATGGATACCCTCGGGGAATATTTAGACGGCAGCATCGCGTGCTCTTACGGCTCCGCCGACATCGAAGGGGCCATCAAGCTGTGCGAGGAGATCTTGGCCGAAAATCCCGCCGCGAAGATCTATCTCTACACGGACACGACGTACGGCTATGTCCCCAAGAGCGTGGAGGTGGTGCCCGTCATGGGCAGCGAAGAGTGGAACGCGGCCATCCTCAATGCGGAGGCGACGCTCGAAGACGGGTATTATACCCTCACCGTGGAAGTCGCCTGCTACGGGCAGGGCGGCATGGCCCTCTCGATGGATGTCAACGTGCAGGTGAACGGCGCGAATGCCAACCTCTCGAGCGAGGGGCGCACGCTGACGTTCAGCCGTTCCGTCGACTGCAAAGACGGGGAGACGCAGACCATCATCTTCCGCAAGGGCGGAGGTGAAGACATGGAGGGCTTTGTTTACAGCGACCTGCAAGAAACGGACAGTGCGTTCACATCCTACCAGTCCATCAGCATCACGATCGACGAGCGGGACAACTTCCGTGACGACAATTCCTACCAGATCTACGGCGGCCGCAAGCCCATCGTGAACATCCTCTATTCGAGCACCAATCCCAATCCCTTCTTCACGAGCGCGCTCGACGTGCTCAGGAATGATTTCGCCGAGTGGTGGGATATGCGCATCACGGAGATCGAGCGCAAGGGCGGGCTCTTAAAGGATCCCTTCGTGACGAACGGCTACGACTTCTATATCTATGAACACGAAGTGCCCGATCCGCTTCCCTCGGACGGCGTCGTCTTCCTCGCAGACCCCGACAAGGCGCCCGCGGGTGCGGGATTCACCATCGTCGGGAACCAGCGCTACCAGAGCTCCATGTATCTCTCCGCGGAGGAAGAGCACCCGATCGTCAGTCACGTCGTGGCGGATTATATCTCCGTGACGCGGTACACCATGCTCACCTACGACAGCTCGTATCATGTGCTGATGTCCTGCGACACCAACCCCCTCCTGCTCGTCAGGAACGAGGGGAACGCCAAGATCGTTCTGATGTCCTTCAGCGTGCACTATTCCAACATCGTGCAACTGCCCGAATGGTACGTCATGCTGTTCAATACCATGAACTACTTCATCCCGGGCACGGTCAGGGGCAATTCGTTCGAGGTGGGGGAGCAGGTCACGGTCTCTCCCCGCGGTCCTTCCCTGAAAGTGTTCGACGCGGGCAGGAACCGGCTCGGGACCTATGAGAGAGGAGAGGACGACGTGACGTTCACCGTCCCGCTCTCCTTCGCGGCCCCGGGGGTATATGATCTCCAACAGGATTCCTATTTCGACGGCGCCGTCACAGATCTCAACATCTTCGTCAAGATCCCCGCCGCCGAAAGCAACATCTGGCGGGTGGAAGACGCCTTGGCGGAGCCCGTCATCGAACAAAAACCCGACAATTCCATCCAAGAACTCTTGCTGTGGGTCGCGGTGGCACTCGTCGCGCTATTGTTCATCGAGTGGCTGCTGCAAGCGCTAGATAACCGATAAGGAGGGGCATCATGACGGATCTTACCATAACATTTGCCAGACCGTGGCTGTTGCTTCTCTTGATCCCGGCAGCCGCACTGACCGTTTTGACATACTTTTTGCGCCCCAAGAAGTTCCGCAACACGCGCAACCGCATCACCTCCATGGTCCTTCACATGCTCATCATGGTGTTCAGCATCGGCATCCTCTCGGGCCTCAAGTTTGAATACCGCGTCCCCAACGTGGAGAACGAGATCCTGCTCCTCGTGGATGTTTCGGATACGGCCGAGGAATCGCGGGGCGCGCGCGAAGAGTTCATGCAGACGGTCATCAGCGAAAGCAAATACGACAATTTCAAGGTGGGCGTCGTCACCTTCGGCTTCACGCAGGAATATGCGGTGCCCCTGACCTTTGACACGGAGAGCATCTTCGAGCGCTACCAAAACGCCCCGCTCCCCGACACGAGCGGGACGGACATCGCCGCGGCCCTGCGGTATGCGAGCGGCCTGCTCGAACACCGCGAAACGGCCAAGATCGTGCTCATATCTGACGGCAAGGAGACAGACGAGACGGCGACGACGGTCATCCGCTCCATCTCGGCGCAGGGGACCAAGGTAGACACCGTCTACATCTCCTCCGATTACAGCACCGACAACGTGCAGGTCGTGGGGGTGGAGTTTCCCACCTACCATGTGAACGTCAACGAAGAGTGCACCATCGGCGTCGACGTCATCTCCAAAAACGGCGCCCGTTCCACCGTGATCGAGCTCTACGACAACGGCGATTTCGACAGCGAGAACGGCGTGCGGACGGTGGACATCTCGACGGGGACGCAGGTCGTCACTTTCAACAAGACCTTTGAGACGGAGGGGCTCCACGAGATCCGCGTGAAGGTCACGGAGAGCGGCGACAAGCTCGAGGAGAACAATACCTACTATTCCTATCTCTACCTCGAAGTCTACGACCATGTGCTCATCATCGACCAAGGGAAAAACGACGGCGAATCGGACGCGCTCTCCGAACTCTTGAAGCAGGAGGGGGCAGATTACGATACGGAAGAGCTGCACCTCGCCTCCGCCGAGCATGTGCCCTCCACCGTGGATGAGCTCCTCGCATACGACCAGATCATCCTCAATAATATCGCAAACGCCGATCTGACGCCGTACGGGCTGGATAAGCTGCTTTATTCCTATGTCTATGAATACGGCGGCGGCCTGTTCACCGTCGGCGGCAACGATGCGGACGGCAATGCGCACGCCTACAACCGCTTCGACCTCAAAAATTCCTTGTTCCAACAGATGATGCCCGTGCAGGCCATCGACTACACGCCCCCCGTCGGCGTCGTCATCGTCGTGGATATCTCGGGCAGTATGGCGGGCGATAAGCTGGATTGGGCCAAGAACGGCGCGAACATCTGCCTGCAAGCCCTCACCGAGCGCGACTACATGGGCATCGTCACATTGGAGACGAGCTACCACACCGAATTGCAGCTCACCTCCCGCATGGAGGAGACGACCATCAAGGAGACCATCGACAGGCTCTCGGTCGGCGGCGGGACCATGTATAGGCCCGCCATCACGCGTGCGGGGCAGGCGCTCGTTGCGGAAAAACGCATCGACAGGCGGCACGTCATCCTCATTACGGACGGTCTCCCCGGGGATCAGCCCGAGGAGTATCTCCCCGAGGTCAGGCGGTATTACCGCAACAACGGGATCACCTTCTCGGCCATCGGCATCGACATGACGGAGGGCTCGGATTCCGCAGACGTCATGAAGCAGATCGTGACGGAAGGAGACGGAGAACTCTTCTTCGCCAGCAGCGAATATGACCTCCTCTCGGCGATCTCCAACGACTTGAAGGCCCCTGCAATCAAGGAACTTTCGGAGGAGCCCTTCCATCCCGCTGTCGCAAACGAACTCTCGCAGGTCGTCAACGACGTCAAATACGGGCTCGTGCAGGATACGAACGACAGCGGCGATGTCATCAAGGAGACGGCGCGTGCGCTCGATACGACGCTCGGCGGCTTCTACGGCGTGCGGGCAAGGGAGCGCGCGGAGACCATCCTCATCGGGGATTACAACGTTCCCATCTACGCACAGTGGAAGTTCGGCGAGGGCATGGTCGGCAGTTTCATGTGCGATCTGAGCGGCCACTGGTCGGCAGATTTCCTCAAGGATAAAAACGGGCAGAAACTGCTCTTCAACATCGTCTCCAACCTCATGCCGACGTCCAACATCCGCCCCAATCCCATCCGCATGGAGCTCGAAGAGGAGAATTATTTCAACCATCTGAGCGTGTATACCACCCTCGGCGAGGGGGAATCCATCGTGGGCAAGCTCATCGAATACACCGAGGACGGCGAAGTCGCCACCTCCCTGAACGAGAGAAACGAGAACGGGAGCGGAGACCTCTACGTCACGGCCGAGCTGAATGCGGACAACCACTACACACGGACGACTTTCGTCGTCAAAAAGAGCGGGACCTACAAGATCGTGCTCGACAAGGTGGACAAGGACGGAAACATCCTCGCAACGGCCGAGACGTATAAGTCCTTCTCCTATTCCAAGGAATATGAGATGCTCATGGATCCCGAGGCCGATCCCGAGGCGCTCATGGCAGAACTCGCCGTGAAGGGGAACGGCGCCGCCGTCGCCTCCGACGACCCTTGGAGCGTCTTCAAGGACTTCGTCATCGGGAACGACCGCGTGGTCGATCCCACCATGTGGCTCGCGATCGCCGTGGCCGTGCTCTTCCTGATGGACGTTGCGGTCCGTAAGTTCAAATTCAAATGGCTCCACGAGATCGTTCGTGAGCACAGAGAAAAAAATGGGGGCGGGAAAGGATGAAAAAGTTCATGAGATCGCTTTGTTGCATGTTCCTCGCCGCTCTTGTCCTCGTGCTCGCGACGAATTGCAGCACCGCCAAGCTGGATACGCCCGTAGCCGTGCTCGACAACGACGAGCTCGTGCTCTCGTGGGCGGCCGTGCCCAACGCGCGCAGCTACCGCCTCGAGATCTCGTCCGCCGCAGACGGCAGCAAGACGGAGAACACCGTGCAGAGGACTTCCTACGACCTCTCGCACCTCGCGGAGGGGGACTACGAGCTCAGGCTCCGCTCCGTCGGCGGGGCAAGCAACGACATCTTCTCCGATTGGTCGGAGAGGCTGGCCTTCCACAGGGACCACGATTCGGGGCTCCTCTATACGCTCATCAACGGGAATACGGAGTATGAAGTCAGAAACGTGGGCTCGGCGAGCGGGGAAGTCGTGATAGACGGGGAATACCGCGGCAAGCCCGTCACCTCCATCGGCGCCACCGCCTTCCGCGGCAGTACCAAAGTCACAAGCGTCGTCATCCCCGATACCGTCACGTCCATCGGGGCGAGCGCATTCTATAATTGCTCGGGCCTTGTCTCCGTGCAGGTCCCCGAGAGCGTCACATCCATCGGCAAGGCGGCCTTCCAGCAGTGCAGCAACCTTGCCGCGATCCATCTCCCCGCCGCGCTCACTTCCGTCGAGCCCTTCACCTTTGCCTATTGCAGGGCGCTCGAAGAGATAGAGTTCGGCGAAAACATCGTGAGCATCGGGGAATCCGCATTCACCAACTGCTCCTCGTTTACCGAACTCACTTTCCCCGATTCCCTCGAGACGATCGGTGGCAGTGCCTTCCGCCAGATGGGCGCCCTCGCCAAAGTGACCTTCGGCAGCGGCATCCGCTCCATCGGCTCCACGGCCTTCAATAACTGCGCCGTCCTCGAAGAGCTCGTCTTTTCCGAACTCGACGGAGAGCTGACATTCGGCACCTACACCTTCGCGCAGGACCCCGCACTCAACAACGTCGTGCTCCCAGAGGGCGTCACGGCCATCAGCCAATATTGCTTTGCATTGGATACCGCCTTAGACGAGATCTCCATCCCCGCGAGCGTGGCGCAGGTCGAGCCGTATGCCTTCTACGGCGCCAAACTGTATACCGAACAGATGGAGAAAGGCGACGGCTTGGTCTATGCCGATCATTGGATCGTCGACGCGACGCAGGAGTATAAGACCACCGTCGAGGTCATCGACGAGGGCACCTTCCGCACGGGAACGGTGGGCATCGCAGATACCGCGTTCCGCTACACGCACACGTTCGAGGAGGAGACCGTAGACGAAGAGGGCAACACCGTGCTCGATGAGGACGGAAATCCCGAGATGCACACCGTCACGGAGTATATCAGCTGCGAGAAGCTGAAGCGGATCCGCTTCCCTTCCTCATTGAGATATGTGGGCATGGCGGCATTCTACCACGCACCCGTCTTGGCGAGATTGATCGCGACCGAGGACGAAAACCTTGTGAGCATCGGGGCCTATGCCTTTGCGCTCTGCGAGGGTCTCAACAACGTGCAGTTCACGGAGGGGCTCAAAGAGATCGGAACGCGTGCGTTCTTCCGCTGTACTTTGCTCGATTACAACCCCAACAATCCCGAGCTCATCATCCCCGACAGCGTCACGCGGGTGGGTGAGAACGCCTTCTACGGCACGGCGCTCTGGAACAGCGAAGATACCACGGCAGACGGCATCGTCTATGCGGGCAATTGGGTCGTCGGGTATCACATCGACCCCGTTGCCGAGGGCGAACAGGTGCAGAGCATCGTCGAGCTGAGAGAGGGCACCGCCGGCATCTGCGATTATGCGTTCTATGCGGACACGACGCTGCAAAACATCACGGGGCTCAACGGCGTCACGAGGATCGGCAAGGGCGCGTTCGCCTACTGCTCCGACCTCTCCAACGTCACGCTGAACAGGAACCTCAGGGTCATCGAGGATTACACATTCTATATGTGCCGATCCATCTATTCCGTGACCTTCCCCGCCCTGTTGCAGTCCATCGGCTACGGCGCCTTCTACCGCTGCGAACAGCTCCACGGCATCGACCTTTTGGAGACGCAGGTCTCCTCCATCGGAGACCATGCCTTCCGCGGCTGTTCCTCCCTCCGCGAAGCGGAGCTGGGGGAGAGGCTGGAAAGCGTCGGCGAATATGCCTTCTACGACTGCTGGCTCATGAACGAGCTCGTTTTGCCCGATACCGTCACCTCGATCGGCAAGCGCGCCTTTTCCAACTGCTCCTCCCTGACAAGCATCACCTTCGGGGCGGGGTTGAGAGAGATCAGCGATTACGCATTCGCGGGCTGCGAGTGGCTCCGCACGCTGACCGTCCCCGCGACCGTCACCGCGATCGGAAATTACGCCTTCTACAATTGCAAGCGGCTCAAATCGCTCAACATAGAGGAGGGGGTGGAGACGATCGGCCACTACGCCTTCTACGGCAATGTCAAACTCCCTCACGTCACGATCCCCGCGAGCGTCCGCTCCATCGGGTTGTACGCGTTCAAGGGCTGCACGGAGCTGACGAGCGTGCTCCTCAAGGGCTCGCCCGAAATTATCGACGAAAACGCCTTCTATGCCTGCCCGCGTCTGACCATTTACAGCACGGAGGAGGGAGAGGGGGCAAATTGGAGCGCGCTGTGGAATCCCTCCCAGCGGCCCACCGTCTGGGGCGTCACGCTTTCGGACGACGGCTCGTATGTGCAGGCCGTCACGGTGGGGGAGATCACCCATCCCCATGCGCGTCTCGGCTATTCGGGCCCGGGCAGAGAGGGCTACGTCTTTGCCGGCTGGGCGGCGGAGAGCGGTTCGGAGGTCGTATACAGCGCCGCAGAGCTCGAAGGTCTCGCGGGCGGGACGACCGTCTATTCCGTCTGGGAAGAGGCCCCCGAGGAGGACGCGGACGTGTGGTTCGAAGAGTTCCTCGAATGGCTCGAAGAGAGGCTGCAACAGGAGAGCGGGGAGACCGCGGCATAAAAAGGATCTGCAAATCATCTTGGATTTTTGAAGGAGATAGCAATGAAAAGGACAAGGAAAGGGTTACTTTTGGGCTTGGTCATGCTCGTGGCGGCCGTATGCATGCTGTTTGCGGCCTGTGGTTCGAACAAGATCAAACTGAGTTTCGATACGGCCGGCGGACCCGCCGTCGAGAGCGTGGAACTCAACGCGGGAGAGGCGTATACACTGCCCACCCCCGTATGGGAGGGACACAGCTTCGAGGGCTGGTACGCGGACTCCGCCTATACGGGATCCCCCGTGACGGCCGTCACTGCGGAGAAGAATACGACGTACTACGCCAAGTGGGAGCAGATGTATGCGATCACGCTGGAACTTAGCGGCGGCTCTTTGGGCGGCACCACGACGCTGTATGTAAAAGAGGGGACCAACGTCTCCGCCTTCATGAAGGACTACGTTCCCACCCTGCAAGACCACGAGTTCGGGGAATGGCTCGTCGGCGGGACCCCTCTCTCCGCGGGCTACGTCCTGACAAAGGACGGGATCACGCTGACGGCGCACTATAAGGTCGCCTACACCGTCGAACTGTATTTGCAGAAGCTGGAAAACGGCAGCGAATACGAGCGGGCGGAAAACGACTATGTCGGCTATGAATACGCAGGTGCGGAGTTTGCGCCCGCGCCCGAAGTGCAGGGCTTTTCGGTGGCGCCGCACGAGGGCTCCGTCTCTTCCAAGGTGCTCTCCGAAAACGCCTCCGAAAACAAATTCACCCTCTACATGAACAGGCAGGAGTTCACCCTCGTCTTGGAGTCCAACTATCCCGCCGAAGCGGGGCTGGAGGCCGAGAGGGTGGTGACGGGCAATCTCTACGGGGCGGAGTTCGAGCTCCCCGTTCCGTTTACGGCCGAGGGGTATTGCCTCGTCGGATGGAGCCCCGATAGCACGGGCGAAGTGAAATACCGTTCCGCGTATATGGATTCTGTTCTCCGCAACGCAACGGTCGGCTCCGATCCCTACAAGACAGAGGCGCACGGCGTGCTCTATGCGGTGTGGGAGAAGGGGTATTCCGACATGTTCGGCGGCGACGATTACATCTTCCATTTCGCTGAGGACGCAGAGGAGATCTACCTCCTGCGCGGCGGCGTCATGTTCGCGGGCACATACAGTACCCGCACGGAGATCTTCCGATTCATCACCGGCAGCGGCGACAACGAGACGATCATCCTTCAGGGGAAACTCAACGCAGACGGCACCTTCTCCTATCTCGATGAAGACCGCGCCGGCTTCACCTATTACTATTTCAAAAACGGCGTGGGGCGGGACAATCGTTACAGAATCAAGCTCGACGGCTACAACGGGATCACCTATATCGACACCGATGGCACCCTCGATAAGGAATCCAAGGGGAGCTACACGATCGGAGAGGACGGGCTCTACAACGTCACCTACACGGAGGGCCCGCTCCAAGGGCAGAGCTTTGTCTACGCCCTCAGCAGCGGCGGCAGGAACGGCGCGATCTTCATGGTCCGCGACGAAGAGGAATTCGGCTGGGGCGCCATCCCCCGCGGCACCGTCAACACGACGGAAGGCAGCAGGAGCGAGGGAACGCTGACCTACTATACCTCCGCCTATTCCCTCACGCTCAACGGCTTCGGCAATGCCGTCTATGCTGCCCCGAGCGGGAACCAATCCTACTACTACCTGCGCGAAGACGACGTCATCACCGTGATGAATTCCATGGGCGTTGCGCAGTTCGAGGCGCGCCTGACGACCATTCAGGGCAGCCGCGCTTACCTTCTCTATTCCTCCTCCTACGACGTCACCTATGAGAACGGGGCAGAGAAGCTGAAGCTCGACGGCATGTACCAAGCGACCTACACGGATGCAAACGGTGCGGCCACGGAGGGCACCTACACCCTCTATTCCTCCATGTTCGGCACGCTCGTCCAATTCTTCTATCAGGTTTCCGACGCGACCCGGACAACGATAGAGAGCCGCCTCTTTTTGGCACGCACCGAGACGGAGACGGTCATCGGCGAAGACGGGGAGTCCCAAAGAGTCTATCACTATTATTTCGACGAAGAGCCCCTGAGCTACACCGAATACCGCTACTTGGAGGGCGGCAGCATCCTCTCCACCCTCATCACCGTCGTCAACGACAAAGAGGAGGGCAAGGCCACCGTCTACGGGTATTCCGCCACGGGTTACGTCCCTGTGCTCTACGGCAATGTGACCGAGGGGACGGAAGAGGGGCTCTACGTCTTTACGGTGACGGACGTCAATGAAGACGCCGTGCTCGTCTCGCAACCCTTCGACGTCGCCTCCGTCAAGGCGTTCGTCTTCTCCACCGACCTCGTGATCTCCTCGTCGGGCAGCGCCTATTCCGTCGTCTATTGGTATTCGATGACCACCGAGGCGGGCACAGACAAATACGATGTGCGCTACACGGCTGCGGACGGGTCCACCTTGGTCACGGTCCGCGGCTTCGGGGTCTACACGCCTGCGGACGGTGAGCCGATCACGGGCGTCTTAACGACTTCCAACGGCATCACCTCGCTCTACAACGCCGTCGCGCAGGAGGCATACTACTTCGAACTGCACGACGATGAGACGACGCCCACGTTCACCCTGCTTACGGGGTTTGTCGGAAGCCTCAACGTCTTGCTCGCCAACGGGAACGTCTCCTCCAATGAGAGGCTCACCTTCAACGGCAAAGGCGGGGCCGTGTATGCGGTCACGACGACGGGCGACGAGGGAAGCACGACGGTGGAACACGAGGGCACCTATACCGATACCGGAAAGCCCACCGAATTCGGCCTCACCGTCTATCAGTTCACGGCCACGGACGGGACGTCTTTCCGCTTCGCCATCGTCAGCGCCGACGGCAGCACCGCATACTTTGCAAAGTTCAACGAGGAGACAAACGGGACCTACACCTCCGACGCGGGCACCTTGATCCTCGACGGGTTCAGTTTCCTCGCAAGCTACACCGACGCCGCCGGCACGGCCCTCAGCGGCATCTATGCCGTCAGCGGGGAAAATGTCATACAGATGATCGCCTCGGACAACAGGCTCTACTACTTCGACCTCAAGAGCGGGAACTCCTTCACCGTCCGCGACGAGGTATACGGCTCCTACTTCTATGTCAACAACAGGAGCATCGGCGAGCTTGCCTTCCACTTCGACGGATACGGCCATCTCAGCGGCATGAGCAGCAGCGAAGATGTGACCCTCTTCGAGAACGGCACCTATGAAAAGCTGGAAGACGGCAACTACCGCCTGACCTATACCCTCGACGGACAGCCCCACAGCCTCGTCGGTTGGGTGGGCACCATCACGATCTCCTCCACCGAATACAACGCATTCTATGCCCTGTACGACGAGATCGTCATGAGCTATGTCAACGAGGAGGACTGGTCTGTCCTCGTGCTCGACAACCGCGGCAATGCGACGAAATACAACGAAGACGGGACCATCGAGACGGGGAACTATACCCTCGTCACCGATACCATGCTCTACTACGTCAACAGCGCGGGTTCCGACGCCTGCATCTATCTCTACGACAGGCAGAAGCGCACCGCAAATCCTATCAAATTCACGGAGAGGGCGTATTATACCGAGGATTTCGCCGCGCTGCTCTTCACGAGCTACGGCTTCATGATAATGGACGGCGAGACGCGCTACTACTACAACGTGGACGAGGACGGCGATGTGCTCCTCTATCTCAGGGATGATGACGACCCCGCCGCCAACAAATACGGATTCGTGGAGAAGGACTTCTTCGGCCGCTTCACCGACGAAAAGGAGATCGAGGGGAAGAAGTATTATCGCAGTTCGAGCATGAAACTGCTCTTCACGCGCAAGGAGGAGAGCAAGGCGAAGTATCCCGTTCCCACGACGGATAATCAAATGCTCTCGCTCGGGCAGCTCGAATTCTCGCCCACGGGCAGTGCGGAATTCACAGACAGCGACGCCTCCATTTGGCTCGGGGAACAGAAGGTCGATTGCACCGTCTCCCGCGTCTTGCTCGAAGACGGGACCTATCAGATGTACGTCGGGATCCAGAACTTCGTGTTCGAGATCGACGTCACCTTCCGCGGGGACTATGAGGACGAGGCCAGCGAATACGAAGTCACCGCGATGCGCACCGAGCGCACGTTCTATTCCTACACCTACCTCTACTACCTCCTCAACTACTTGATGCAGGGTTATGTCATCCCCAACACCTTCGGCGTCATCACGCTCGTCACCGAGTTCGACGATACGGGCACCGCGGGCACGCCGCAGGCAACGGGCGTATTCGGTCTCGATTCGGGCTTTGTCGATAGCAAGGGCGAACTGATCTCCTTCGAGAATGTCGGCTACACGACCGAGGGCGGGGTATATTCGGTCAGTTGCACGGGCAGCGACGGCTTCACCTACAACCTCCACTTCTCTCCCGATAACACGTTTTACTCCTATCTCGGCTTGTTTGGATACAGGGTCGATGCCTTCACCCGCACGGAAACGTTAGAAGCGGACGGCTACACCGTCACGGCAGAGCGCGTGCTCTCCACGGAGCGAATCAACCTCTCCGCCGGCGGCTATTGGACGTTTGCCCTGAGCAAGGACGGGCAGGAGATCGCCTACGATGAAGTTTACATCTACAACGGAACGGTCTACTACTTCGAGAGGACGAGGGAGGAGGAGACGGACAAGATCCTCACGACCAAACTTTATAGCATCGTCTTTGCGCAGAGAACGCCCGAGGACGCCGATGATACGGTGGGTGAGCTCGAGCCGTTTGTCTCCGTGACCGTCACGTTGCGCGAATTGAAGGTCGCCTATACCCAAGACGGGCAGGGCTATGTGGAATACGACGATAAAGGCATTGTGCTCTACTACAACGGCAGCGGGACCTATCTCTTTGAGGAGAAGGATTGCCAATACGACGCCGCGACGGGCGCCTATACCCTCACGGCGGGGAGCCGCGTCTTCACCGTCACCATCGACTCCGAGACCAATGTCGCGACGGTGATCGAGTCTGCCGCCCCTTCTCAGAGCGAGAGCGGTGACGGAGAGGAGACGGAGCAGGCGGACTGATCATCCGCCATTCCGTGTCCCGAGGTCCAGCGATGGGGAGTTTTTGTATCAGAAAGACGCGGATCGGGGCCCTCAGATTGCCGAAGGGGTATGACGCCGGAACGGTCAACATCGGCGTCCCCGTCACGGCCGGCGAGCACCTCCGCGTCGGGCTCAAAGAATGCGGCGACGCCGTGCTCCCATCCGCCGCGTTCGGCCCCGCCTGCACGAGAAATGCCTACGGCGCCTCCTATGCCGACAAGACGCAGGAGAAGGAATACCGCTACGTCTCCACCGTTTGGACCCGCCCCTACGGGAACGAGGAGGCCTATCCCGCCGCGATAGACGTCTACCGCACCTGTTATCCGAAGGTAGAAGTCCCGCCCGCGGAGATCGAGTTGGTCTTGGCGGCCGATCCGCAGGGGAGTTTGTATGTGATGGCCGTTCTGACGGCGGAGGTCAGAAATAAGCACCTCCATGAGGCAGTCAACCTCTTTTTGGAGATTTACGGCTACTGCTACATTTTCAACGGAGACCTCGAAGGGGTGGGGCATGTCCGCCAGAGATGCCATTGGAAGATGCTTCCGCCCGGCGCACGCCCGAGTGAACATCTCAAAGAGCAACTCCGCTCGCAGGGCAAAAATCCCGACACATTCGATGCGGACCGCCTCGCCTTCGTGGAGCAATACACGGCGGAGCGGATCGTGGAGGGCGTCAACGGATTCAACGGGTATTATGCCTATGTGTTCAAGAATTACTGTGTTCTGGAATGCGCCGTCTACGGCAATGCGACATACATCATTCCCAAGGAGAATTGGGAGGAGCTGAGCCAAAAGACGAAGCGGGAACTCATGGAGGCCAACTGTGTGAAGCAAAAGATCATCCACACGGCGGCATGGTATGAGATTTTCAGCCAAGCCATGCGCCTCCTCGAAGGACAATAAAAAACGGACGGGGCAGGAGCGCCGTCCGTTTTGCTATCCCTCGGACATGGTGGTATGTAAAGTGGTGCAAGCAAGCCCGCAAAATTGTCCCGATTTGGCCAATATACGAATTCCGAGGCACCCATGTCCGCATCTTAGCGTTACTTTCGGGCATGGTATGGGGATAATTTGTCATGAGAATGCGCTCGGGCAAATGTGCGGCGGGAGATCGGGCGAACCCATAAACAGGAAACCGCGCCTTACACTTCAAAGAGCCCTAAACTTCAAAGAGCCTTAAACTTCAAAGAGTCTTAAACTTCAAAGAGTCTTAAACTTCAAAGAGCCTTAAACTTCAAAGAGCCTTAAACTTCAAAGAGCCTTAAACTTCAAAGAGCCTTGCGGCATTGACAGAGGGGGCGGGATGTGGTATAATGATACGGTATCATCATGAAGAAAAACGCGGGAAAGTCCTATCCATACGATCGCGACGTAAGACTTTCTTTCAGGACAAGACCTTTCACGGGAGGGGAACTCGATGAAAAAGAAATTTGCTCTGCTCACGCGCTCCTATAAATACGGGGGCTACTGCATTGCAGGCGCCGATCTCGAGACCAAGCGTTGGATACGCTTTGTTTCAAGCACGGATGCGGCGGGGAACGAGATCCCGAAATACTTTTTCGAGTCCTTCGACGACCTCGACATCCTCGAGGTGGAAGTGCGCGGGGAGGCCAAGTGCGGCTGTCAGACGGAGAATTTTCTGCTCGATCTCAGCCAAAAACCCGTGCGCCGCGGCCGTCTCTCCTTCTATGAGCTCCTCAGCCCCGTCTATCTCAGCGCGGCCCCGTCCATCCTCGGCGGCGACCTCTCCTATCTGGAGCAAGGGGAGATCGGCGGCATGGACCATTCCTTCGGCCTCTACAAAGTCGACGCGTTGCAGTTTGACTACTATCTCGGCGACGACGGAAAGATGCACTACCGCTGCGGCTTTCTCTATGCGGGCAAGAGCTACGCCGGCCTCTCCGTCACCGACCCCGTCTATCGCAAAGATGAATTTGCGGGGCAGACCGTCGACCACGCCCTCCTTGCGGTAAGTCTGCCCGCCATCCCATACTACAACGGCAATTATTATAAATTCGTCGCCAAGATCTTTCCGCTCTCCGAGGCCGAGGCACGGCATGCGGATGAGCTCCGCGCAGGGGCGCAAAAACCAACGTCCTTTCTCTATTCGCGCGACCTTCCCGCGGCCGAAGACATTTCCCGCGCGAGGAACTTTCTCGGGGCATTGGCGGCGGGGCGTGATCCCGATACGGACAGGCCCTTGGAGCCCCAAAAACTTCTCTCTCCCTCCTACGCGGCGTGGTTTAGTTATTGTGCAAGCCTGCTTGGGGGGAAGGGGGCTAACGCAGCGCGGAGGCAGATAGAGCAGATAGAGCAGATAGATAAGAAGTGCACCTACCTCCTGCGCGGGCGGATCGTTGAGATCGGGACGTCGGACGACGCGGTCACGGCGAGCGTGCTCAAAGACAGGGTGAATGCCGTGCGGGAGCCATACGGCAAGGCGCTCACCGCCCACGCGGTCGGACTGTTCTTCCTCGAAGCGGGGCTGGTCTCCGAGGGGGAGAACAACCGTAAGATGCCCACGGCGCGCGGGAGGGAATATGCGATCGCCGCGGACGAGCGGCGGACCGTGGACGGGATCCCGTATACCGTCCTGCTCTACGGAAAAGCGGCGCAGCAATTTTTCATCGACAACATCGGGCAGTGCGTCGAAGTGATCGAGCATCCTCTCCCTTTGAATGTGCTTGAAGAAAAGCGCGGCAGGAGCTGGAGCGCTTGGGAAAGGGAGGAGGACGAGAACCTGCGGGCAGAGTTCGCCTCGGGGCGCCCCCTTTATGAGATCGCGCGGAAGCATAAGCGCTCGGTGCGGGCAGTCGTTGCAAGACTGCGCAGGCTCGGGATCACGGTGGAGGTATGAATAAAAAGACATGAAAAATATCATTTATACAGTCGGGTATACTTCTTTTTCGCTCGAAGAATTCCTGCGCGTGCTCAAAGAGCGCGGGATCGGATGCGTGATCGACGTCAGGAGCGTGCCCCGTTCGTCGTATTATACCGACTACAATGCGGAAAACCTGAAGGAACAATTGAAGGAGCACGGCATCTTATACCGCAACTACATCCGCGAATTCGGCGCACGGCAGGACGACGCGTCCCTGTATCCGAACGGGTACCTCGATTTTGAGAAATTTGCCGCGACGGAGGCGTTTTCTGAGGGGATGGAAAAGATCGATGCGGGCATGGCGCGCGGGTATACCTTCGCCCTGATGTGCGCGGAGAAAGATCCCTACAACTGCCACAGGTGCATCCTCGTCGGGCGGCGGCTCAAAGAGCATGGCTATGCCGTCGTGCATCTCGAGCGGGAACGCACGGAAACGCAGGAGGACATCGAGGGGAGACTTTTGGAGCACTACTTCCCCCGCCGCGACCAGCTCTCGCTCTTTGAAACACGCACGGAGGAGGAACTTCTCGCGGAGGCATACAGAAGGAGAAATGCCGAGATCGGCTATCGCATCGAGGAGGAATGAGATGAAAATTTATACGATCGGGTATACACAGAAGAGCGCGGAGGAATTCTTCGGGCTGCTCATCAGTAGCGGCGTGAAGACGCTCATCGACGTGCGGCTGAACAACTCATCCCAGCTCGCCGCCTTCTCCAAGGGGGAGGACCTGAAATATTTCCTGCATGCGATCGCGGGCATCGGCTATTGCCACGACGTGTCGCTCGCTCCCACGGAGGACCTCTTGAAGCGCTACCGCAAGGGCGAGACCCCGTGGGAGGGATATGAAGCGGAGTTCGCGGAGATCATGAAGGCGCGTAGTGCAAGGGAACACATTTTGGCGGCATACAAAGACTGCGCCTCGCCCGTCTGCCTGCTCTGTTCGGAGCCCACGCCCGAGCATTGCCACAGAAGGCTCGTTGCGGCACTCTTTGCCGAGGTATTCCCGGGCAGCGAGATCGTCCACCTCACCCGTTAGAGGGGCCTCATCCGAGGGTACCATGTCCGCGATATGACCTTGGGTAAGCGCGTCATCTTCATACTGATGGTGAGGGCTAACGTTGTCATACCGAAGCCCCATAAGGGGCTGAGTGTATCCCCTCAAACGAAGTCCGACCCTCATACCGAGCCGTAGGCGAGCGTATCTTGAGCGAATCGGCACAATAGATTCTCATCAGCCAATGCTGATGTTTTCATTGCACTTGGTCGCTCAAGATTCACTCGGGTCCTTGGGGGACCCTCGGAATGAGGAGAACGGGTACGCAGTCCGACTGCTTGATAAACAGACCATGCGCTCTAAATACGTCATGTTGAGCCCCGTCGAAACATCACCTCATTATAATAAGACTGCGGTGACCCTTCGACTACGTTACTTCGCCTACGGCTCGTGTCGCGCTTGGAATTACAAACAGAAGCCTCGCGCGGTCAGGGTAAAATGGCCTTATTTGTATACGAAGTCCGCGGTGGTGGTAAGCGACGCCCCTCTTGCTGTCCCTGTAAGGGAAAGTGGCGCACTGTCCTTGTGCGCCGAAAGGGTTTCTCCTCCTCATCCGCCCCTTACGGGGCACCTTCCCCAGAAGGGAAGGCAAGGAATCTCTCTTGGACGGCGTGCGTGCCGTCGAGTGTGATACGTAGACCTCATCCGTGGGTACCATGTCCGCGATAGGGCTTTACAAAAACGTTGTTCTTCATAAAAACAAGCAAAATAAATGTCTCTCAAAGAGGGGAGTTTCTATGGCAAAAGAGAAACCGCGGAGAGCACACTTCGGCAGGAGAAAAAAATCTAAAGGCGGAGCCGTGCAGTCATCATCCCCCGCAAGCTCTGCAAAGCGACGCGGAAAAATAAAAAATATTTTATCCAAGTACCCTGACGTATCTCGCGCTCATCTTGTTCAGTCTCATCTGGGTCCTGCCGCTTGCAGGACTCGTTTTGGAGTCTTTCCGTTGCGGGGGCGGAGCCGGTGCGCTCCCGCGTCATTGGGGGCTCGACAACTATGTGCGGCTGTTCCGCGAGACGCTCTTCCTCCGCTGGCTGGGCAACACACTGCTCGTGGGCTCGGTGACGGCGGTCGTGCAGACGGTCTTTCAGTTGTCCGTCGGCTATGTGCTCTCGCGGTTCCGTTTCAAGGGCAGAAATTTTTTGGTCTACCTCCTCATCCTGCTCAGCATGCTCCCCGGGACGCTGACGCTCTTCATCGTCAACGGGTGGCTCCGCGAGTGGAACCTGACGGGCGCCAATGCACCGTTCGGGGCGATCGTCTACTATGCGGCAGGCTCGGCCACGGGGTATGCCGTCGTCAAGGGGTATTACGACGCGGTGGACCGCTCCATCGAGGAGGCGGCGCAGGTGGACGGGGCGACGCAGTTTCAAATTTTTTATAAGATATTTTTGCCGGTCGGGAAGCCGGTCATCATCTACACGATGCTGATGGGGTTTCTGTTGCCGTGGAGCAATTTTGCGGTGGTGGACGCCGTATTGCCGGGGTACACGGTCGCGGACGGCCTCATCTGGGTATTCGGGAGCTCGCTGGAAGATAGTTTTGAGACCTTTTGCGCGCGCGGGGTGGTGATCTCGGTGCCCATCGTGATTTTGTGTTTGCTGTTGCAGAAATACTACATCGCGGGGGAGACCATCCGCGCGCTCGGAAAGCCCCTCCGCCCCGTGGAATGAGGGGCATGACCGAAGCGGCCACGGGCTGTATCCTCTGCTGAGGAATGGCGAGGCCTTGCCACAACGGGTGGGGGAGATGGGTGTGGGAAACATGCGCGTCGCCTTGTCTTTTCCCATGGGGTACTCGGCGGGGAGATGAGATGGCGGGGCACGGAGTACGGGGTAAAACGTGCCGATGGGGGAGGGGACGTAAAAAGAGCGGAAATTTTTTAGAAAAAGGGCATAAAAACGCTTGATAAAATCCACGGAAGGGAGTATAATAACAAGAGCATTGGGGTGTCGCCAAGCGGTAAGGCAACGGACTCTGACTCCGTCATTCGTTGGTTCGAATCCAGCTACCCCAGCCATTTTGAGCGGTTTTTGCGGGTTTTTCCCGTAAAAACCGCCTTTTTTTGCGCTTTTTTGCACCTCGGGCTACCAGCTACCCCCCTATATTTTCCGCGCTTCCTGTTGCTCGAAATCGCTTGAAATATGGGTGTAGATCTTCTCGGTAGTCTCAACCGACGAATGCCCCGCCCAACGCTGCACCACCTTCAAGCTGACGCCCTTCTCGACGCAGTTTGAAACGAACGTATGCCGCAGCATATGGAGCGAGAAACGGAAAGAAAGTTTTCTTTGTAGTTTTACCACCTCCTTTTGTATCCCTGTGAGCGACACGGGGAAAAGCATGGAATTTCGCCCGCGCTCCGCTTTCATCGCGCGTAGCAGTTCTTTTAACTCTCCGTAAAGGGGCAACGGGCGCTCTAATGAGCTCTCGGTCTTTGTCCCTCGCAAGATGATGACGTTCTCCGCCTCTCTCACGTCCTCCCAACGGAGCAACAGGGGTTCCGCCTTTCGTACGCCCGTGAGAAGATAGAACAGGAACAGCTGGCAATAGGGTTTCCTGCACTGTGAGATCTCGGCGCGGAACTCCTCTTGCTGTTCATGCGTGAGGGGCTCCCGCACCGTGCGCCTGTGCTTTTTGTAGATGAGTCCCTCGCACGGGTTCGCGTGGATGTACCCCAACTTATACGCCCGTCCGAACGCGTTCAAAAGTACCGTGTGAACGCTCTCCCGTGTCCTCGTCTGCGTGATCGCATTCAAGCAGCCTTGTAGCTCGTCCGTCGTGACCTCGTACAACCACTTATTCGGCAGCCGATCTGCTATGTGTTTATGTACGTTGCGCGTCAGATCGCGGTAGGTCTTCTCGGAGACGAACGGCTTCTTGCAGATGATGAGCCACTCGTCCAAATAGTCAAGGAGGGAAATTTCCCGCGGGGGCGGGTGCAGCCCTTCTACAAGTTCACGGAGCACTGCTTTCACCTCGGAAAGCTCCTGTTTTACTTCCTCTAATTCAGACATCTGAATTTTCCTTCCCCGTTTTACGGGATATTCTCCTTTCAACTCGAGCGCGCTTTGCGTCCTTTTCTCCCCGTTTTACGGGATTTTCCGATTTCTCCGCCGACCGCCGTAAAGCTTTCCCGCCTCGCGGCGGCGTTTGGTGGAATGCGTCGCCCCTCCGCGGGGCGTGGGGCGGGACTTACGCGCCCGCTATACGTCTTCATGCGGCTTCTGCGCCGCTTCTGCCGCCTTCTTCGCGGCTCTTCTCGCCCGTGCCCTCTCGGCTTCTGCCTCACGGTTTGCCGCATAGGCCGCCCGTTTTTTCGCGTTGATCTCCTCGCGGTGCGCTTCACGGTATGCGCGGTTTTTTTTGTTCATCTCCTCACGGTGCGCAATATAATAGGCGCGGCTTTTTTCGTTCAACTCCTCACGGTGCGCGAGATGATAGGCGCGGCTTTTTTCGTTGATTTCCTCTCGATGTGCGAGATGATAGGCATGTTTTTGTTCACGGATAGCGTCTTTGTGTTTCTCCCGCTTCCTGCGTTCATACTCGGCGTATCTTTCGGGGTGAGCCGCTCTATCCGCCCGCAAACGGGCATTCGCTTTTTCGCGGTTTTCGGCTCGCCGTTCTCTGCACCGCGCGTTGTACTTGTCGCGGTGTTTCTCCCGCCATTCCCGTGCCTTACGCGCTTCTTCCTCACAGTTGGCAGCATACCGTTCCCGATTTCGTTTTTTTACGTCCTCTCTCGCGTGATAGGCTCTATTCCGTTCTAAAATCTTATCGTGATGCTTTTCCCGCTTCCTGCGGTCGTATTCCGCATACTTTTCGGGATTTTCTTTCCTGTCCGCACGCGTGCGGGCGTTCAGCTCTTCGCGGTGTTCTTTC
>CANQJJ010000005.1 GCA_947624215.1 uncultured Clostridia bacterium | reverse complement strand
GCTCTATTATAACACAGACTTCCGTTTGAACTACTTTTTTTTCTCCCCACCCGTTGCACTTGATAGTATAATTCATCAAGGAGAAAGCGCTACCCCCTCCTTGGGGAGGGGGTAGGGGGGTGGGGACTATGATTGCCCTTCCTTATAAAAACTCGCCCGCCTTTTCTCGCAATTTTTGTCGCGGGTGAGCCTCTTACGCGAACATGGTACCCAGCTTTTCGATGAGGCCGTGATACCAAGCGGGGAGCACCTCCCTCGCGTCGTGCAGGTCGAGCCAGCGGAAAGACGCGATCTCGTCTTGGCCGACGTGCACCTCCCCCGCATATTCTGCGAGGAAGAAGACGACGGTCTTGTGCATGCCCCCGTCGATGGCGTAGTCCACTGTCTCGCGGAACCCGGGGAGCAGGCTGAGCGAGAGGCCCGTCTCCTCAAAGATCTCCCGCCTTGCCGCCTCCTGCTCGCTCTCAAAGGCCTCCATGTGCCCCTTGGGGATGCTGTACGTTCCCGAGCGCCGCTGGTAGAGGCAGAGCAGCCTGACGCCCTCTTTGTCCCGCCTGAAAATGACGGCGCCGCACGATTTCTGTTCGAGCGCCTCCATATCCGCGCGGGGTCCCTCCCCGAAATCAACCTGCTCGGCGATCTCATTTTGGGTGAAGACGACCCCCTCGGGCGCCATGACGAGCCTGTCATCTGCATCTTTCTTATGGCGCACGATGCCGATGATTTTTCCCGTGTAGACGGAAATTGGCATACCCATGCCCAAAAGATAGACTTCGAGAGGCCCATATCCGTCGCTCTCCGTACCGGGGATGAAGCCGCAGTTTACGGGGTAGACAAAATCGGGTCGGTCTTGAGATATGCTCCCGCGCGGGCGGTCGAATTCGGCCGTCGCCGTCTTGCCGAGATAGGACCACGCGAGCGCCTTTCTCAGCGTGCTTGCGATGAATGCCTGCTTTCCGCGCAGATAGGTTTCCCTGCCGCCGTCATTGGGGGCGGCCTCCGCGAGCGCCATCTTCAAGGCCTCATATTCCCGTGCCGCGGCGCGGGTGTGGTTGAGATAATCGCGGAAATTGATGTAGTTCACCCAATCGGCGCTGCCCGTGAGAACGACGTGGATGAAGTGCGTCTGCAAGTCGCCCGTGCCCTCGTAGTAGCTGCCGCATGCAAAGAGCAGCTGTGTGGGGATGCGCTCCCTTGAGGCGGGGCGGTAGTAAAATCCGTTGGCCCTCAGCTCCTCTTCGCGGGCGAGGATGTCTTGAAAGCTGTCGACGGCGAGGGCGATGTCCACGATGGGCTTTGCCTTGATGGCGGGGATGGCCGTGCTCCCGACGTGTGCGATGTCCTTTACGATATCCCCGAGGATGGCTTTGAGCCGCCCGATCGTGCGCGTGGCCTCCTCTTCCCAGCCTTTTTCGTGCGCACAGAGCGCAATTGTCCCGCGTCTGAGTCCGAGCATGTCGTCCTCCCTTTGCAAAATTTTCTCCATTGTACCAAAAAATCCCCAGGCCGTCAAATGTTTTGCGGGATATGGCTTTGCCGCGCCGCATGTTCCCGGCCGTGGCGGTGCATGGGGGAGGGGGCCCGCGGGTATGCGGATCGCACGGCCGTGGCGGGAGAGAAATTCTTTTTTGCGGACGGCTGTATTTTTTTGCCTGAGTTCACCCTCTTCCGCTTGCTTTTTTCGGCGGGACGGGGTATAATATACCACAAAATCGGGGCGCATGCCCACGGAGCATCTATGGAAAAACAATTCAGAACGGAGAGCGACTCGGTAGGGGAACTCTCCTTGGACAGCACTGCCTACTACGGCATCGAGACCCTGCGTGCCAAGGGCAATTTCGAGATCACGGGGACGCGCGTCAATCTCACCTTTGTGCGCAACATCGTCCTCATCAAGAAGGCGGCGGCGGCCGTAAACAAGGCCTACGGTCTGCTCGACGCGCAGAAGGCGGACGCCATCATCGCGGCATGCGACGAGATCTTGCACGGCAAGCACAGGAAGGACTTCATCGTGGACGCCGTGCAGGGCGGCGCGGGCACTTCTGCCAACATGAACGTCAACGAGGTCATCGCCAACATCGCGATCGAGCACCTCGGCGGCACGAAGGGGGACTATACCCTCATCAGCCCCACCGATCACGTCAACATGGAGCAATCCACCAACGACGTCATCCCCACGGCGGGCAAACTCACCGTGCTCGCCCTTGCGCGCGAGCTCATCGCAGAACTCGGGCGGCTGCATGCGGCGCTCCTCTCCAAGGCCAAGGAGTTCGACGGCATTTTGAAAATGGGCAGAACGCAGCTTCAGGACGCCGTGCCCATGCGCCTCGGGCAGGCATTTCACGCGTTTGCGACCGCGGTGGACCGCTCCAAGGCCCGCATCGAGCATTCCCTCGGGGAGATGCGCACCATCAACATGGGGGCGACGGCCATCGGCACCGCCATCAACACGCGCGAGGCATACTTCTCGCACATCACCGAGGAACTTTCCCGCCTCTCGGGGGAGACGTTGCACCGCGCCGACGACCTCTTTGACGGCACGCAGAACGTCGACGGATTCGTGGCGGTCTCGGGCACGCTCAAGGCGCTGGCGGTCAATCTCTCCAAGATGTGCAACGACCTCCGCCTGATGTCGAGCGGGCCGCGCACGGGCCTCGGCGAGATTATTCTCCCCGCCAAGCAAAACGGCTCCTCCATCATGCCCGGCAAGATCAATCCCGTCATTCCCGAGGTCGTCAACCAGGTCTGCTTCCTCGTGATCGGGCACGACGTCACGGTGACCATGGCGGCCGAGGCGGGCCAGCTCGAGCTCAACGCCTTCGAGCCCGTCATCTTCTACCAGCTCTTCGAGTCGCTCCGTGCGCTGACGGGTGCGGTGAAGACGCTCTCGGACAACTGCGTCGTCGGCATCGAGGCCAACCGCGAGCGCTGTGCGGAGTGGGTGAGCCGCAGCGTGGGCATCGTCACGGCGCTCAATCCCTATATCGGCTACCTCAAGGCCGCCGCGATCGCAAAGGAATCGCTGAAGACGGGAGAGCCCATCCGCTCCATCGTCCTCAGGGAGGGGCTCATGGACGAGAAACAATTGGACGAAGTGCTCGATCCGCTCCAGCTCACCGAGCCCCGCCGTCCCCGCAGCTGAGCCCGCCAAAACACGCAGAAAAGTGAAAATGAGAGGCTATACCGCGGACATGTGTATGCCCGAGAAGGTCAACATTCTTTTATGAGCCCATGGACCCCTTAGCCTGCCGAAACACATCCGAAGAAGATACCCGCCCGAAGAGGGGCATATCGGCGGTAAAAGCGCCATATAAATCCATATAAATGGTGTAATTCTACAATTTTATACAACAACCATTTCGGAAATGCATACGTCGCCCGCAAAGGCGGCGTATAATTTTATCCAAAAAACGGAGGTTGATATGCAATACAAGGAATGGTTGGAAGAATGGCTGGAACTCTACGTCAGAGCTTCCACGAAGCAGGGGACTTTCGAGAAGTACCGGCAGCAGGCGGAAAAATACCTCTTGCCCATGCTCGGGGAATACGATTTGGACGCGCTCGGGGCTGTGGAATTGCAAAAGTTTTCCGTTGCCATGAGCGATCGGGGACTTGCGGCGAACACGGTGAACGGCGTCATCAACATTTTGCAGGCCTCGCTCAAAAAGGCGGCGGCGGTGGGGCTCGTCAAGCAGAGCTTTTCGGGCGTGATCCTCCGTCCCCGCACGCGGGAGAGCAAGGTGACCTGTTTCGGCAAGCAGGAGCAGCGGCGCATCGAGCAATACATCCTCGAACAGCACTCACCCCATCTCTTCGGGATCGTGCTCTGCCTCTATTCGGGGCTCCGCATCGGGGAACTGCTCGCGCTCACGTGGGGAGACATTGACTTCATGCGGGGAACGCTCACGGTGTCAGGGACTTGCCGCGACAGCTGGAAAAACGGCCACTACGAGAAGGTGTTCGATACCGCCAAGACGCAGAGTTCGGAGCGGGTCATCCCGCTTCCCAAGCAGATCGTCGCCCACCTCAGGGAGATGAAGCGGAAGACGCGGGACAAGTTCGTTGTCCCGGGCAAGACGCCGTACGGGACAGAGGTGCGCACCTACCAGCGGACTTTCACAAACCTGCTCGGAAAGCTCGGGATCCCGCACCACGGCTTCCACGCGCTGCGGCACACGTTCGCCACGCGCGCGCTCGAGGTGGGCATGGACGTGAAGACGCTCGCGGAGATCCTCGGGCACAAAGACCCCATGATCACGCTCCGCCGCTACGCCCATTCTCTTCTCGAACACAAATCCGAGATGATGAACAAGGTGGGGAAACTGCTCGCCTGAATCTTCGCGGCGAAGAGCAAAGGAAAACGGGCGGTGGTTTTGGCGGCGGAATCATCTAAAATATTTAGTAAAAATGTGTTTTTTTGGAAGGGAGGAGGGGATAAAATAAAAAAATTTATAAATATTTTCCCTTTGCTGCGGGTGGGAAATGAAAATTTCTAACATTCGCAGTGCCCCCAAAGGCGGCCCGGATGGCCGAAATCGACAAAAAAACTGTAATTCGCTAAAATCATTTAGTATATGTACATAGATTAGTGTAGTACACGTACATAGATTAATGTAATCTGCGTATACCTTTGGGCATAGCGTACATAAGGGATTATACTACTTTCGACAAAAAAGGGCAAGTAGTTGACGTGCGATCCTGTTTTTGGTATAAATTTTTCTTTTTTTTGTGAATTTCTGTACATAGATTACACTAATCTATGTACATACATGAGGGCGTGTGCGTTCATAAAAATTATGACCGGGAGGCAAGCTAAGAAGGCACGGCAAGGAAATTGTCAAGAGCCAATAGGGCTGAGGAAGAACGTATGTTGGAAGTCATTGATTTTTGTAAGAAATACGCAAACAACAAGAACTATTCTGCACTGCACGTAAACTTTTCCGCGCAGGCGGGAGAAGTCGTGGGCCTTGTGGGCAGCAACGGCGCAGGCAAGTCAACGATCATCAAGAGCGTGATCGGCGTCTTACCGTTCACGGAGGGCACGATCAAGATCGGCGGGTATGACATCGCGAAACAGCCCGAGCAGGCGAAAAAGCTCATCGGGTACGTCCCGGACGACCACTCGGTGTATGAAAAGCTGACGGGCAGGGAGTACATCAACTACATGGGCAGCCTGTACGGCGCGTCCTTGACGCAGAAGATGATGGTGACGAACAACCTCGCGAAGCGCTTTGAGATCTCGCACGCGCTGGATTCCCAGATCGCGGGCTACTCGCACGGCATGCGCCAGAAGATCTGCATATTGGGGTCTCTCGTGCATGAGCCGAAGCTGTGGATCCTCGACGAGCCCATGGTGGGTCTGGACCACCAGACGATGATGCTGCTTTGCAATTTCATCCGCAGCTATGCGGACAAGGGGCGTACGGTGTTGTTCTCGACGCACAACCTCGAAGTGGTGCGCAAGACCTGTGACAGGGTCGTGTTCATCCGTCAGGGCAGAGTAGCGAACATCGTGGACCTGCGGCGGAACGGCTCCTTCGACATCGACAGCTACTACATGCAGTTGAATGGCGGAAAGGGAATGCCCGCGCGTCAGGCGTCGGCCCCTCAGCCTCAGCCCCGGGCCATGCAGGCGCCCGTGTATCCGTATTATCCCTACTATCCGTATGGCGCAGAACAGCCGGTGAAGCAGGGCTACGAGGGGGATCCCAATGCGTGAGTTTATCCGTCTGCAACTGAAACTGAAGTGGGGATTCAACCGCAATAACAACAAGGTGAGCGCGTTTATGACGGCGGTGGCGGCGCTGTTTGCCGTCCTCATCGCGTTGGCGCTCGTGTGGGCGCTGTCGTTCGTCCTGAAGACGAGCGTGGGCCCCACGAACAAGCAGCTCGCGCAGTTGTACCTTACCGTGATCATGATAGGGCTCACGATCGCGGCGACGGGGATGCAGACCAAGCGTCTGTACCGTCCGGGGGACCTGCTCATTACGGCGCGCTTTCCGCTCAGCCCGTTCAAGCTGTTTGTGGGCTATCTCATCCTCAACTACATCGACCTATTTATATATACCGTCATCCTGACACTGCCCGTGATGGTGGTGTTCGGCGTGGCGATGCAGTGCATCACGGTGCAATACATGTTGGGCGTACTGCTCGGCGTGCTGTTGATGCCCATGATCCCGTTCGCGCTGTCGATCTTCATCGCGGTGCCCACGGTGTACATCACATCTGTCTTGGAGCGTCACGGCATAGCCCGTCTCATCGTGTTCGTGCTCTTCTTGGTGGGCGCGTTCGCGCTGTACTACTATCTCCTCACCGTGCTCTCGCACTTCTTCATCCACAGGAATTGGGAGACGGGCACATTGGAGATCTGGGACGGGATCTTAAAGGGGTTAGACGGGTACTATAACCCCGTATACTACTTAGGGAATGTCATCTTCTTCGAGCGTTTTTGGCTCGGGCTGCTCGTGCTGATCGGCGCGGGGGCTGTGCTGATCGCAGCGGGGGTGGCATTGGCGCGCACGGTGTGTGCGAACTTCCGCATGAAGGCGCTGAACGGCGGCAACGGCATGCCCGCAAAGGTGACCGACGTGGACAGCTACATGAGCGGGAAAGCGATCCTCCGCTATGGGTTCAAGGAGATCATGCGGACGAAGACATATTCGTATTTCTATCTTGGCGTGGCGATCTCGACGCCCGTGATGGTGTTCTTCTGCAACCGTCTTGTGACGATGGTAGGGGAAGCACAGGTGGGCTCGGGGATCAATTTCGGGGCATCCATGCTCGTCATCGCGGTATTCATGGCGATGATCTGCTCGTTCACGGGCACGGTGCTCAGCGTGGAGGGGAAGAATTTCTACATCACCAAGCTGGTGCCCGTTCCCTTCCATAAACAACTGCTCATCAAGGCCGTTCTGAACATCGGTGTGAGCGCGGTGGCGCTGCTCATCAGTGCCGTGCTCGTCTACGGTTTGGAATTCGTGAGCGGGACGGAACTCGGGGTGCTTGTCCTGACGCAGTTTCTGCTTGCGATAGGGCTGGTCTTCAACGGCATCAACCTCAACCTTGCCAATCCCAACTTAAAGCCGAAGGCGAACGGCGAGGCGGAGGAGATCAATATCACCTATATGTTGCTCATCGGGCTGGTGATCGCGGCGCTTCTCGGGGCATGCAGCATCATCTTCCCGAAGATCTGGGAAAACGGATCCATGACGGCATATTTCGTGGCGATCGGCGGCGCGTTCGTCTATGCCGCGATCAATGTGTTCGTGTTCTGGCTTACAGCCGATAAAAAGTATCAAAAGATCGAAGTTTAAGGAGGAAAAACCTTATGAAGAAGCTAATGACGTCGACGATCATTCTGTTGCCGCTGCTCATCTTGGCGATCATGCTGGTGAGCGGAGCGATCATGAGTTTGGTGACGCACATCTACGTAGAATCGGTAGAGTTCGTGCAGAACGAGACGCTCGTGCTCGTGATGAGCGACGAAGAGATGCCGCCGGAGAAACAGCTTGAAGTAAACATCTTGCCGTTGAAAGCGGAGAACCGCGGCGTGCGGTATTCCATCGAAGACGAGAGCATCGCGTCCGTCGACGAGAACGGCGTGATCACGGCAAACTACTTTGGCGAGACCTATGTCACGGTCGTGAGCGAGGAGAATGCGGCGGCGACTGCCAAGCGGAAAGTGCTCGTTACCGATACGGCCGTGCACAAGATCGAGATGAACGGGGGCTACAAGACCGAACTCTATGAGCGCGAGACGTTAGAGCTCTCCGTCACCGTCTTCCCCAAGGAGGCCGAGAACAAGTCGGTCACATGGGTGAGCTCGGACGAGAGCGTGTTGCGCGTGAGCGCGAACGGCACGGTCACGGCCGTGGGGTCGGGCAAGGCGTTCGTCACGGCCATCTCGGACGACAACAACGAGGCGACGGCCAAGACGACGGAGTTCACCTGCTACCGGCAGCTGCGCAGTCTCGAAGTGGACCGCACGCTCGTCATTACTTCGGATAAAGAGGCCACCTTCCCCACGATCAAGCCCGTGCCCGAGGACGCGGAGGTGGACATCGCCTACACGTCGAGCGATCCCTCGCTCGCGACGGTCGACAGCACCGGGCACATCGTGTTCAAGAAAGAGGGGCACGTCGTCATCACCGCCACCGCCACCGACTTCGGCGGCACGCAGGTGCCTGCCTATAAGGAGTACACCTGCACCGACGGGTATTTCGTCCTGCCCATCTTCGATAAGACGTTGAAGTATGAGTTTGACTACGACGAGTACTTCGATTCGACCAAAAATGAGGCCACCAAGCCCTTGGAGATCCCGTTTGCGACGTCGCTCGAGGGATCTTACAGGCAGGTCAACCACGTCGAGTATTACTATACTTACGATCCCGACGAGAGCAAGCAGGTCAAGGCGGAGAACGTGCTCACCTTTGACGATGCTACCAAGCAATTCCGCTTTATCGGGCCGATGGCCGCAGGCAGGCGCACGGTCACGATCCGCGTGGAGGCCGAGGTGTACGATTCCCAGACGCAAGCTCTTGCCGCGCACGAATACGACAACCTCACGGTCACCGTGTACCGCAATGCCGAGAGCGTGGATGTCACATACCACGACGTTAAGGCGGCCACGATCACCCTCAGAGATACCAAGACGCTGACGTTCACGACGAACGGGATCCCCGCAGACGGGAAGGATACGTACGCCCAGGTCACCGTCTTGCCCGCAAACCACACCAACTCGTTCAAGTATACCGTAAGTGACGGGACAGTGGCGACCTTCTCGACGGGCAGGCTGACGTTCAACAAAGAGGGGACGGTCAAAGTCACCGTGGAAATGGTGGGCGCCGACGGGAAGACCAAGGCGAGCACGCAAGTGACCGTCGTCTATGCGCCTATCCCCAAAGTGGACCCCACCAAGCCCACGACAAACCCCGAAGCGCAACCGCAAAAGCCCGTCCAGCTCCCCGAGGTCTCTGAGATGCAGGCGGAAGGTAAGACGGAGGCACAGATCCCGTCCGTCAGCCTTGCCATGAGCTCCGAACCCGAGAGCAGCACGCCGGGCGGCACCGCCCCGGGCGAGACCGAGAAGAAACAGGAGGCCGTCGTCTTCTTCACCGAGCCCGCAGGCACTACGGTCACCTATGAGGCCGAGCCTATCTCCTTTGAAGATAGCGAAGAGGGCGAAGTAGTCCCTCAGGCGGAGGAAGTCGTCAGAGTCGAAAAGAAGGACGACGGCGCCCTGCACATCATTCCTCTCCGCGGCGGTTTTGCGAGGGTCACGATCACCGTTGCCCCCGAGTCCGTGCCCGGGCCCACGCTCTTTGCGGCGCGCGCGGCAGACGACACCTTCACCTACACCATGGATATCTATGTCGACCGCGCCGTCTCGACGGAGGATTTCCTGCTCAACCTCGGCGGGACCAAGGCAGGGAAGACGTTCTGCATGACGGGCGATGAGATAAACTTTGACTTCAAGGTTGCCGACAAAGACGGCTCCATGCAGGGCAAGAAAGTCACCCTCAAATACGGCGGGACGACGGCAACGGGGGAGGACAACAAGACCAGCAAGACGGGCACCATCACATTCCCCAAGGATAAGAATTCGTTCAATATCACCCTCGGCGTGGAGTATACCGAGGACGCTCTGCGGTTGCTCGGCGGAGACTTGGCCGGCGAAACGCTCCAAAAGGCGCTCGACGCCCTCAAACAGGCCCTCGGCAAAGTCAGCGAGGACGTCACCGTCTACCGCAATGCGGACGGCATCAACGTCGCCTATGACGGCGTCGACGATGTCCAAAAGATCGTGACCTCCAATAACACGATCACGTTCAGCACGGACATCAAACAGTGCTGGCCCGTAAACTGCTTCGGAAGCCTCGTCTACAAGATCGGCGAGGGCGACAAAGAGACCGCTTCGTTCGGCGGCCAAAACGGAAATGTGCTCACCTTCGAGAAGGCGGGCGAAGTCACCGTCACAGTCTACTTCCGCGACATGCTCACGATCGAGCATACATTGAAGACGTTCAAGGTCGCCTATGCACCCGCTACCGCGCAGGGCGTCAAGGCCGTCACAGTGAAGAACGGCAACACGGCAGAACAGAATCTCATCCTCTCGGTGGGTACCATGTCCGAGAGAGGGGCCATCTATTTCACAGAACAGCAGGGTGCCACGGTCACCTACACGTCGGATAAAGACGAGATCGTCACGGTAAAAGAAGAGGGCGGCCTGCACTACATCACCCCCGTCAAGGGCGGCTTTGCAACCGTCACGGTCTCCGCCAAACAAGGCGCCGAGACCAAGGAATATAAGATCCATGTCTACGTCGACCGCGCAATTTCGGCGAGCCAATTCAGCGTTCAGCTCAATGATGCGGCTGTAACAGGGGATATCTTCTGCGCTACGGGCATGAGCATTCCTTTCACCTTTGAATTTAAGGGCGATCTCGACATCATGGCCGGCAAGAAGCTCGTTGTGAAGTACGGCACGACGACGGAGAACGGTACCGGCGATGCGGCCAAGTTCGATGACAAATCCATCGCATTCGGCACTAACCTTTCCGAGCTCTATGTCACCTTCGGCGTGGAGTATACCGATGCGGCCACCGCGCGCGGTGCAAGTGCATCCAAGCTCACCTCCACGACGAAGAGCGTCAGGATCTACCGCAATGCGGAGAGCGCTACCGTCACCTATGGCGGAGTCGAAAATGTACAAAAGATCGTAATTTCCAATGATACCCTCACGTTCGGCGCGACGAGTTCGAATACGGCCGCGAAAGTCACCGTTTTGCCCGCAGTCCACTACAATGCCACCGTTCTCTATGCGGTAGGCGAAGAGGGCGTCGCTAAGTTCGGCGAGGGCGATCAGAGCTATGTGCTCACCTTCGAGGAAGCGGGCGAAGTCACCGTCACGCTTTCCTTCCAAGACCTGCTCGGGGCCACCCATGTCTTGAAGACCCTCACCGTTGTCTATGCGCCGCAGGGTGCAAACAGCAAGTCTGTCACGAAAGATACGACTGATCTTGTCCTCAATAAGGATAACGGGCAAGAAGGCATCATCTACTTCACCGAGCCCGCAGGAAAGACCGTCACCTACGATGTCACGGATGGCGCGGGCGTTGTTGAAGTGAAGAATGAAAACGGCGCACAGCACATCAAGGCCCAAAAGGGCGGCTTTGCAACGGTCACGATCACTGTCGATGAGACCACGAGCTACACCGTCAACATCTACGTCGACCGCGCGATCTCGGAAAATGATTTCCAAATTACGCTCGGCGAAAATACCGAAATTGACCCTCAGAATCCCATCTTCTGCGCTACGGGCACGAGCGTTCCTTACACCTTTGAATTCACGGGCGCGGAAGACATCATGGCTGGTAAGCGTCTCGTTGTGAAGTACAGTACGACGACGGAGAACGGCACCGACGATGCGGCCACGCACAACGGCAACATCGCATTCGGCGCAGAGCTTTCCAATCTCGCCGTCACCTTCCGTGTGGAATACACCGATAAGGCCGAAGGTTTTGGCTTACAGGATGCATCCCTCAGCAGGATCTACCGCACGGTCACTCTCTACCGCAACCCCGACTCCATCACATTCTCCTACCGCGGAACAACGACGGAAAAAATCTCCACATGGCGCGATAAACTCACGCTCACGACATCGGCGGAGCAGTCCCCCGAAGCTATCAATGTCAACGTGCAACCCGCGGCTGCTTTGCAGGTCTGCACTGTCAAGTATTCGATCATAAAAGGTGATGCCGCTGATCTCACCGACGATGTTCTCACCTTTACCAAGACGGGAGGAATCACCGTTCAAGTCGAACTGACAGCAAAGGACGGTACCATCCCCGTGACGAAGACGTTCGAAATTGCTTACGCTCCTCGTACCGAAGAGAACAAAATCGTCGAGGTGGACGACCAAAATACGACTGTCGACCTCCTTCTCTTCATGGAATCCGACACAAAATATGATACGGGTACTATCAACTTCACCGAGCCGTCCGGCTTTGAAGTCAAGTATACTTCTAAGAACGAGGATATCGTGGAAGTCAAGGATCTGAACGGCTCGCATCAGATCGTTCCCAAGAAGGGCGGCATTGCGACGGTCGAAATCACCGTTGGTGCAAGAGGAGACAATCCCGATAAGACTTACACCATCAATGTATATGTCGACCGTCCTGTCAGCAAAGACGACTTCACGATAAATGTCAATGAAGCAGATTCCAAGGGCACCACTTTGACAGAAGTTCCCTTCACGTTTACCGTAAAGAACAGTGAGAACGGTTGCATGGAGGGCAAACAGCTTGTCGTGCGCTATGGCGGCAAAGATCAGTTCACGGGCACGGCCAATGCGAACGAATTGACGGGACAGAAGATCAAATTCGAGGGCGGCGAGCTCGAAGTGACTTTTGCAGTCCAATATACGAGTGATGTGCAGAAGTTTAGCCCTGCTGATGGCCTTGCCTCCGATACCCGTACCCTTCTTCGCAATGCAAGCGAGGTGCACGTTTCCCACGACGGCGTGAACGCCAAGACGATCGTCACGGATAGCAACACCTTCACTTTCGGCACGGATGCCCAGGTCAACGTCATCCCCGAAACTCACACCGACACGCTCGCCTATGCGCTCGCCGAAACATCTTCCATCGCGTCTATCACTGCCGACGGCAAGCTCACGTTCACGGGCGCGGGCGCTGTCACCGTCAAGGTCATGCTCAAACGTGGCGATGATACGACGTTGGATAACAGAACGGTCACGGTCGTCTACGCCCCGCAGGGCAACAGCATCAAGGTCACGAAAGATACGGGCAAGTTCGTCCTCAATATGAACGAAGAGGGCGTCATCTACTTCACGGAGCCCGAAGAAGGCACCGTCACCTACACGGCGGCGAACCTCAAGGGCGACACGATTTCCACCACAGCTGTCAAGTTGGAGCAGGGCACCGACGGCGCATGGCGTGTCAAAACACAGCGCGGTGGCTTTGCGACGATTGAGATCACCGCGGGCTCCACCAAGCACACCGTCAATGTCTATGTCGACGCGCCCGTCGTTGAGAGCGACATCACCGTCAAGCTCGGCGACCAGAACGATCAGCAAGTATTTGCGAAAGGCAGTGATTTCGGCACCACGCTGACGACCGTCCACTTCACAGTCACCGTTGCGAACGAAAACGGCTGCATGAACGGCAAGCAGATCGTCGTCACTTACGGCAGCACGACCCTCACGGGCACGGCAGGCGCGGCCACCTACACGGGCACGATCAACTTCCCCGATTGGGAGGAAGGTAGCGGCACTCTCACCGTCACCTTTAAGGTTGTCTATGCAAGCGATGCGGAGGCAGTCGACGGCACGCTCACCTCTGCCAAAGAGGTCACATCCACGGCCCGTACCCTCCAGCGCAATGCAAGCTCTATCACCGTCGACTACGGCGGCGCAGAGAATACCACGGCGCTCGTGACGACCTCAGAAACGCTCTACTTCTCCGAGTTCGCAGGAAACACCGAAGCTCAGGTCAACATCGCCCCCGCGGCTCATACGGACACCATCGTAGCTTACTCCGTCGCGGGCACCGGTGCGGAGTTCGTCGATGACTCCACGCTCAAATTCACATCGGAGACGGCCTGCACGGTCACGGTCACGATCAAGACCATGCGCGGCACGACCGTGACGCTCACGCAAGAGATCACGGTCACCTATCTGCCCAAGGCTACAAAGGACATCGATCTCGCCGCTGCTGAGTACAACGACCACATCGTCCTCACGCCCAACCAGACGGCCAACATCTATAAGACCTTCGACGTGGCTACCATGTCCAAGGTTACGGCTTCGGCAGACGGCCAAACGGTCGTAGAACTCACAACAACCTCCGCGGGCGCTTACACGATCAAAGCTCTCAAAGGCGGCTTTGCGACGGTCACGATTTCCGTGGACGGTACCACCACCTACACCGTCAATGTCTATGTCGACGAGACGGTCAAGGACTCCGACATTATAATTGAATTTAAGGCCGGCGAGAAGGTTCTCACCGCAGACGAGAAGAACAGCACCCACTTCGGCACCACGGCGACGGGGGCCACCAAGGTCCACGTTACCGTGTCCTTAGCGGAGGGCAAAGATTCCCTCATGCAGGGCAAGAAGTTTGTCATTACCTACGGCAGCGATCAGACCATCACCGGCAACGTCAACGCGACGACGCTTGAGGGCGACATCGACTTCACGGACCTCAGCACCCTCAAACTCACCATCAGCGTGATTTACGACACGGATGCCACAAATGGCTACACGCTTCCTGACGAGAGCGAGAGCAAGCTCCCGAGCCTTGAGCGTACCCTCGAGCGCAATGCGAGCGATGTGACCGTCACCTACCAAGGCGTCGAGACGACGAGCATCGTCATCGGCGGCACCACGAGAACGCTCCAATTCGGCACAGAAGGCACCGCCGCGCTCATCACCATCACGTCCGTAGGCAAGAACACGGACACGACCATCACCTACTCCGTCGAGGGCAGCGGCGCGCACATTGACGAAAAGAGCGGCGCGCTCACGTTTGATGAGATTAACACCACTTGCACTGTCACGGTTGTGATCACGTTGAACCGCAACTATGGTGTCGACGGCTCTGGTGCCGCCATCCTCAGCAAGACGAACTCTTGGAGGGTCACGGTCACGCACGTTGGCGCCGCAGAGAAGTATGTCGACCTCGGCAGCGTGGGCCATGACGACCACATCGTCCTCTCGCCCAATGGCACGGCTTACGTCTATTTGACCGCCGAGACGGGTACCATGTCCGAGGACAACGCTTCTATACAGGCTGTCGAAGACTCCGATGGCACGATTGTAGAACTTGCGCAGGTGCAGAATGGCAACGCCAATTTGACCGCATGGTGCATCACGGCAGTCAAGGGCGGGTTTGCGACGGTCACGATTTCGGCCGGCGAAAACAAGTCCTACACCGTCAATGTCTATGTCGACGCCCCCGTCTCCGCAGACGACTTTGAGATCGTGTTCAAGGCCAATAATAAAGTATTGGCACACTCGGTAGATGGTGAAAGTGTTTTCCGCACGTTCTATGATACTGTCACTTTCACTGTGACCATTACTAACCATGCCGATAGCGTCATGGAAGGCAAGAAATTGTATGTAAAGCTTGATGAATTGGGCAACATTGCAATTCTTGAGGGTGAAGCTGGCATCTTTGAACTCTCAGGCACTTTAACCGCAGAACAGTTAGCGGGTGAAAACGCGCATACCATTATCTTTGGTATTGAGTACGATAGAAATACTTTGGATCTCTTTGGACAAAGCAGCGATACAGCTTCTACTTTTGTTGTTTATTCAATCCAGTCCACGCATGGTATGCTCTATTCTAAAGCTAGTATACCTTCTTGGAGTGTTTACTATTCGCTGACGGAATCATCTGATAAGGCTATACCATTTGAAGGATATGATATTGAAAAAAGGGAGATGCGGCTTGAATTTTCCAATGTAGGTGAGAGAATTGCTTTGTTTCCTACATCATATGGTAATCCAACTGCTGATCCAGCCGATTTTACTATAACTTATAAATTTTCCCTTACGGGAGCAGAAGGATATAAAGTAAGTCTTAGCGCCAATGACGTAATAGGAATATGCCAATTGGCTTCGTATCCAAAGGCAACTGTAATCTTTGAGGCAAAGAGTACATGTCCTACAGAGCAGCAGATACCTCTTTCCTTCTTTGGACAAGAGTATACATTGGTCGTTACTGTGAGAACTTTAGCTGAAACAATTGAAGTGAAAGGTGGCGGAACAGAAAATAATTTGAAGAAACTAAATGACGGTGAGACGTATAATACAATACTTGATTCGCTTTATTTCGCAGTCACCATTGGACGTAATGATTCGATAAATATTTCAAATAAAGCAATCCAATGGAGTTATGATAACAAAACTTGGAATGATATCAGTAAGACCGATAACGATTTGACCGGATATACTTGGATTAACATCAAGGACTCGCCCAGCAACTCGATCTTCTTCCGTTCAAAAGACGGTGGTGTAAGCACGCAAATTCGGCTTGACTATGTGAATATCAGTGACGTGGATTTCAATTTTAACGTATTTGTGTTGGATTCACAAAGTAAGCGAAATACTTTTGCCACAATTGAATCCTACATGATAGGAACCGATAAAGAAGTAACCTATGTGCTTCCTGTGGATATGATGGGTACCATAACATTCGAGATTGATCTGGCGGGTGGTGTGGAAAGCTACCTTGGGGGGCTGGGTGATGAGACGGCATTTAATTCGAACACCGAGGCTACATGGACCCCCGTCGGCGGACAAGGGACATGGACATCGTCAAAGGCATTTGATCTAAAACAAATCAGTTTCACATCAAGCGGTGTAGGCGGCGACTTCACGATGAAATGTTATGTCGCATACTACAAGAGAGGTATCACAGTTACGTTCTCGCATGTCAATCGAAACATCGAGTTCCCCGGCTTCGATAGCGGCAATCCGACGGATAATTATAAGGGTTATCAGCAGGTCCGCGTCTTTGCCAAGCACAGCGATTACGCCGAGGACGGCACGAGTAAGATTGTCGATTACTTCAAGTTGCCTTTCAAGACGACTACCGTGGACGGAAAAATGGTCAATGGCAGTGATTCGGTCGATATAATCACATGGACGCTTACACGCTACAAGGAGAAAGCAGTAGATGCGACAACGCCGTTCACGCTCAGCCAAACGGGTACGCAGGTTATCTTCAACGATAAGAAGTATGTCGTTGTGAAAAATGAAGCAGGCAGCGGCCACTCGACCTTGTATGCGGCGACCGACGAATGGGCGCCGACCGGGGATCCGATTGCAGCAAATGGGAAATATACGAGTACTGAGCTTGTTCCTTGGGTAGACGTCTATGCCGAAACAGGTTATGCCTATCTCTACTTTGGTGATTTCCAAGGTCTTTCCGAAATTGACGTTCTGAACGACTACTTTGGCGATTTCGGCGAACAGGGCGATAAGTGGAAGAAAGTAGCAGACCTCGGAAATCTTGATGACGGTAGCGGCAGAAGTTTCAAGGCCTCCGACAATGCCTATTCCTTCCTCCGCGTTGCGGCAAGTATTGGGCAAGAGACAGCAGATAGTTGTCACTTTAACTTCAACGTGCTTGATGATAACAACCTCGTCAACATCTTCAATGCCGCGGGTTTCTATGCGAATGCCAATATTGTATTGCATGAAAACTTATATGGTCCGGGAGAAAATCCCTCCGCGCCTGAAACGCAGGTTTTGAATACAACGTTTAGCAGCAAGACCACAATTTACGGCAATGGGAATCAAGTGAACTTTGAAGCAAGAAATGCTGAGTTGGTAAGCGGAAAGTCCCAGGGAACGAGTGGCGGTGTTGATTTGCAAAAGGCAATAAATGTTACCGTGAAGGCTTCGAACCCGACCGAGAAGATAGTAAAATTAGAGCATGTCGTGGTCTTGACGATGCAATACGGTTATTACTGCGATATTGAGTACTATTCCAAGATGTCCCCTTGGGGAGCCGACCCGTCAACGCCTGGTTTTGTCTATCTTAAAAATACAGTGTTGAGATGTGCTGCCCAAAATGCTTTGCAATTGTATTACAGTACCTCGACTGCCTATCTTGAAAACGTTGTATTAAATGAATGTGTCGGCGGGTTTACAGCTGATAGTCACGATGGCACATACAATGTTGTGTTCAACTTTAAGGGCATGGTCGATGTATTGAACTACCTATCCTTTACAGGACTTGCAAGTAGCATAAATCAAGATGTCTCATCTCTAAAAGCTTTCGGCTTTGACAATGATATAAAAGCAAACGAGAAATATTTAGAGTGGTTCGGTAAAACGCCAGATCCAATTGACTCCGACACAGCGTGGAATAGTAGCAGATTTGTCAATGTATTTTTATACAATAGATATATACCGGCACAACAAAGCACTATTACGCTTAAGTTTTGGGATGACACAGAGAAAAAGTATAAAACAAAGGAAGAAGGCGGCCAATTTGATAATAAAGTTAGATTAGCGACCCCGATTGATAAAGAGGTAATAATGGATAACTCTTCTGCGGGATATAAGATATTTGTTTATGATGTTGCGGTAAACTCGGATGGAGGGCAAATAATCAATGATTCCCAATATTACAATGACCGTAATATGAGTCAACTTTTCTCGGAGAACAGATATCTGCGTTTGTTGTGTCAGTATTTGACTCTCGGAAAAGATGGAGTAACGCCCGAAAAGAACTTCGATCATATCCTATGGCACATGCAACAGTGCTATCGGAATCCCGAACTCATTGATGGCAGAACGACAGACCACATGCAAGCCTTGAAAGAGTCGCTTGAAAATGCGAAGAAGCGCGGCTGGGACGGCACTTGGCCCGACGGAACGACATTAGCGAGTGCGCTCGAGGCGCAGTTGAATGCGGCGGCTTTGACGGCGATGATTTCGGAAACCGTCCTTCCCACCAAGCGCGATTTCAATTGATTCCCTCCCACCCCCTCCATGGGGAGGGGGGTAGGGGGGTGGGGACTCTGATTGCCCCACCGTATCCCCACCCCCTCCATGGGGAGGGGGGTAGGGGGGTGGGGACTCCGATTGCTTACCGCATCCCACCCCCTCCTTGGGGGGGTAGGGGAGTGGGGGCTCCGATTGCCCATCCGAATCCCACCCCCTCCTTGGGGAGGGGGGTGGGGGCTCTGATTGCCCATCCTAATCCCACCCCCTCCTTGGGGGGGGTAGGGGGGTGGGGACTCTGATTGCCCCACCGAATCCCACCCCCTCCTTGGGGAGGGGGGTAGGGGGGTGGGGACTCTGATTGCCCCACCGTATCCCCACCTCAGTCACGCTCGCGCGTGCCAGCTCCTCCCCAAGGAGGCGCTTTGGCGTCGCTCACCCATGCCCCGAGGAGGCGCTCTGGCGTCGCTCACCCATACCCCGAGGAGGCGCTATCATAGTAACCCCAAAAGAGGAAGCAAATGGATCTTGTAAAAGTTGGAAATTCATTCTATTTCATGTACATCGGGTGCGCGGCCGCGTGGGTGCTCCTGCTCTTTCTCATCCTGCGCAAGGTGCCCAAAACTGCCGCTCACGCCGTCCTCACCGTCCTCCTCTTTTGTAACTTCGCCCTCCACTTCATCAAACAGGCCTTCCCGCCTTACACCGAGGACCCCAACGGCATCATCCGCTCGGGTCTGCAAAACCTCTGCGCCGTCTCCACCGTCTTTTTCCCCTTCATTTACCTCATCCGCAAACAAAATATTTTGCACGATTTTGTGTACTTTATGGGCGTTTGCGGCGGACTTGCGGCGCTTGTTTACCCCACGGAGGCCTTAAACATGCCCCCGTTCGTCTTCGACACCATTCGCTTCTACATTTGTCACACGCTGCTTTTGAGCGTGCCTTTTGTGGCCGCCCTGCTCGGGATCTACCGCCCCCGCCTGCGCCGTTTTTGGGCCATCCCGCTGATGTTTTTGGTTTGGGAGGGCATCATATGTCTCTACGAATTTTGCCTTGCGGGCGCGGGGATCGTGGGGGACGGCATTGCGAGCCTCTTCGACCCGGGCTTCCGCAACAGTAGTTTTACTTTTGGCGTGCGGCCGGATTTTGCGTGGGCCTCGGCCATTTTGGACCCGTTTGTGCCGAAGTTTTTGCGCACGGATTATTTCAACGTGCGCGGCGGGCAGCCGTTCTACTTCCCCGTCTTGTGGCTGACGGGCCCCGCGATCGTGATCCTGATCCCGCTTTACACGGTGCTCACGTCGCCGTTTTGGCTCTACGCCCTCGGGAAACGCATGCGCCGTCGCCGTGCACTTTTGAAGCGCATCCGCTCCGAACTGGCAAGCGAATAGAGAAGCTTTGATAAACAGACCAAGCATTCTAAATACGTCATGCTGCCCGATTGAGGCTTCTATTTGTGCTACTAAAATCGACACGAGCGCCCCGCGCGAAGTAGCCGTGTCGAAGCATCACCTTATTATAAAACTGCGGTGACCCTTCGACACGGCTTAGGGTGACGTAATAGAAGCAAAAGCGCTCTAATCACGTCATGTTGAGCTCCGTCGAAACATCACATTATTATAAAACTGCGGTGACCCTTCGACACAGCTCAGGGTGACGTTATTGGGAATGCCTTGGATGCTCACACGATGCTTGGGTGCCACCCCACCCCCTACCCCCCTCCCATGGAGGGGGTACGCTTAGGATGAACTTGGTATAATCCGCGGGCGCTTGCACAAGATGTACATAGGAGGAATTACAATGGTCATTGCAAATCTTATCTCTTATGTGCTCGTCTTGACGGGTGCGCTCAATTGGGGCCTCTTCGGCATCTTCAATTTCAATTTAGTGTCGGCGATTTTCCAGGGCCCCCGTGCGGTCGGCGCCATCATCGTCTACTCGCTCATCGCGCTCGCGGCGATCTGGCTCATCATCTCGCCCATCATCACGAACGGCGCGCTCAAACTTCGCGGCGACCGCGTCGTGCGCGACGAAAGCAAGGCGTAAACGCACAAAAATGTATGCGGGGACGGCATAAAACATGCTGCCTCCGCATTTTCATATAGTATGGTATTGAGCGATCTGAAGCGCGGGGAGAGCGCTACCGTTCTCGGAGCAGAACAGGGCATGCGGCCCGCCCTGAAGGAGCAATTCGCCGCACTCGGCATCCGCGCGGGGGAGAAGGTCACGGTGCTCTGCGTCTCGCCGCGCAGGCAGACCTTTCTCATACAGGCCCAAAGCCAGGTGATCTTGGCACGCGAAGCGGCACGGGAGGTGCGCGTATGCAGGACGTAGTCCTCTTCGTCGGCAATCCCAACGCGGGCAAGAGCACGCTCTTCAACCGTCTCGCACACGGCCATGCGCGGGTGGGCAACTGGCACGGCGTCACGGTCGACGCCCTCGAAAAGCGCGTGAAGATGGGGGAGCGCGAGGTGACGTTCGTCGATCTTCCCGGGCTCTACGGCACAGAGGGCCGCACGATGGAGGAGAAGTCCGCCCGTGCCTACATTCAGGGGCACCCACATGCGGCCGTCGTCTTCGTCGCGGAGTGTGCCATGCTCCCGCGTGCGCGCACCCTCATCGAGACTTTTACCCGCGGGGGACGCAGGTGCATGCTCGTGCTCACAAAGCGCCGCCGCTTCGAACGCCAAGGGGGAAAACTCGACCGCGCCGCCCTTGAAACCCGACTGAAGATCCCCGTCGTCTATGCCGAAGAAGACGTAGGCTCGGCCCTTGAAAAAATGCTCAAAGGAAGCGTTTCCGAAGTGTCATTCGCGGACATGGGTGCCACGTTTGTGCCCGCCAAGGTCGGGCTTGGCCGCTTTGACCGCCTCATCACGAACAGTTTTTTTGGCCTCTTTTTCTTTGCGGTATGCCTGCTTTCGGCCTTCTATCTGACCTTCGGCGCTCATATGCCGGGCGAGCTCATGAAGGAGGGCGTGGAGAAGTTTTTCTCGGAATTTCTCGGCGGCTTTGCGGAGAAGATCCCCTCGCCCGTCATCAGAAGCCTCGTCGCGGAGGGCATCCTGCAAAGCCTCGGCGGGGTACTGTGCTTCCTGCCGCAGATCGCGCTCTTGCACCTCTTTCTCATCCTGCTCGAAGAGAGCGGGCTGATGTCGCGGCTGGCCTTTCTCACCGACGGCGCCCTGAAAAAGCTCGGGCTCTCGGGGCGGGCGGTCTTCTCCCTCGTCATGGGCTTCGGCTGTACGGCGGCGGCCGTCACCACGACGCGCGGCCTCGACGACCGCGAAATGCAGCGGCGCGTCATCCTGTGCCTGCCGTATATCTCGTGCAGCGCCAAGCTCCCCGTCTACCTCTCGCTCGCCGCCTCTTTCTTTGAAAATGCCTTTCTCGCGGCCCTTGTCTTGTACATGGTAGGGGTCTTTATCGCCATCATTGTCGCACTCTTCCTCCGCGGGAAGACGCCGCCGCTCGTTCTCGAATTCGCGCCCCTGCAAATTCCCCAGCCGTTTTTTGTCGCAAAATCCTTGCTCTTTCAGATAAAACAGTTTATAATGAAAGTGTCGACGGTCATCCTCGCCTTCCTCATCGCGACATGGCTGCTCTCCTCCTTCGACTTCTCCTTCTCCCTCGCGGCCCATGAAAACAGCATGCTCGCCGTCATCTGCGGGAAGCTCTCCTTCCTGTTCGCGCCCATCGGCATGAACGATTGGCGCATCACCTACGCCGCACTCTCGGGCCTCATCGCAAAGGAGAACGTCGCGGGCGCCATCGCCATGTTTTACGGCGCCTTTCCCTACCCCGCCGCGAGCGCATTCTCGTTTGCCATCTTTATGCTGACCTGCTCGCCCTGCGTCTCGGCCATCGCCGCAACCGCGCGGGAAGTGGGCAAAAAGCGCGCCGTTCTCTATGCCGCCGCACAGACTGCCTCGGCCCTGCTCCTCTGCTATCTCGTCTATTTTTGCCTGACCTTCGGAGCGTTCACGCTCTTCGCCCTGCCCGTGCTCGCGGCCGCCCTCCTGCTTGTCCATGAAAAAGTACACCGTAACGACGAATACCACCCTCAAAGAATTCACCGACGTCACCTGCGCACAGGCGTCGATGTGCCTGCGCACGCTCCTGAGGCGGAGAGACGTGAAGGTGAACGGCGTGAAGGTGGGGACGGACTGCACGTTGAGACCGTCTGATGAGGTCGCCTACTACATGACCCCCGCCGAGGAGGGGAAGGTGGCCTTCACCGTGCTCTATGAGGATGCAAATATTTGCGTCGTCGACAAGGAGAGCGGGGTGAGTTCGGAGGCCGTCTTTGCCGCGCTCTCGGAAAGAGGGGAGACCTATTTCATCCACCGTCTCGACCGCAATACCGAGGGGCTGATGATTTTTGGGCATACCATGTCCGCGAACGAGGTTCTGCTTTCTTGTTTTAAGACGCACAGCGTGCAAAAGGTTTACTATGCGCTCGTCTTCGGAATGCCGCCCAAGGAGCACAGTGTGGAGCATGCTTTTCTCGAAAAGGACGCGCGCGCGTCGCGTGTACGCGTGAACACAAAGGGGAGGGGTGTGCCCATCGAGACGGAGTATGAGATCCTCGAACGGCGTGGCGAGACGACCCTCTTGAAGGTCACCCTGCACACGGGGAGGACGCACCAGATCCGCGCCCACCTCGCCTTTTTGGGGATGCCCGTCGTGGGCGATGAAAAGTACGGCGACCACGCGCGAAACAGGGCATACGGCGCCGCCCGCCAGCGACTGCTTGCCAAACAGCTCACCGTTTCCTGCCCCGCTCTCGGCCTTTCGGAGACCTTTGTCTCCCCCAAGAAACTTTGAATTCCGTCGGCGTCTCTTGGCGCCCCTGTAAGGGGGGTTGGCCCGCGGCCCTTTGCGGGGCTGACCGATTGAGGCTTCTATTTGTGCTACTAAAATCGACACGAGCGCATAGCGCGAAGTAGCCGTAGCCGTCCGAGCCCAACCCGTGCGTCATTCTGAGCCGATAAAGTATGAGTTTCACCGAACTGCTCATCCGCGAAGAATCTTGCTACGCCAAAGCCCGTGTGAACGATAGTCGGACTTCGTACTTCGGGATCCTTCGGAGACAGCCGCATAGGACTTCGTATCGTCATTCCGCCTCAGGATGACGCGCTTACCACCACCACGGACTTCGTATGAGGGGTTTTCTTGCCTTCCCTTCTGGGGAAGGTGCCCCGTAAGGGGCGGATGAGGCCTCATCAGTCTCGCCTTGCTCGACAGCTTCCCCAGAGGGGAAGCCGAGAAACCCTTTCGGCGCACAAGGACAGTGCGCCACTTTCCCTTACAGGGACAGCAAGGAGGCGTCGCTTACCACCGCGGACTGCGTTTGAGGGTACCATGTCTGCGATGAGGGCTCGTGTGAGCGATACCCCCTCCTTGGGGAGGGGGATAGGGGGGTGGGGACTATGATCGCCCTTCCTTATAAAACTCGATCGCTCTTCCCTATAAAAAGCGGAAGGAACAGTTGTATTCCCCACCTCAGTCACGATGTGACAGCTCCTCCCCAAGGAGGAGCTTTTCGTCGGACTGCGTATAAGCACCCAAGGCATTTCCAATTACGTCATGCTGAGCTGTGTCGAAGCATCACCTTAGTATTAAGACTGCGATGACCCTTCAACTACGTTACTTTGCCTACGGCTCGTGTCGCGCTTGGAATCACAAATAGAAGCCTCGCGTGGTCAGGGTGACGTAATCGAATGCTTGGTCTGTCAACAGACGTATTCCCCCCCCAAAAAAAAGTGCATCCGAAAATTAAAAATTTTCCTCCAAACGCTTGACAGCGTTTTTTGTTTGTGTTATCATATGAATACTTATTCATATATTGATATTGGAGGTGCAACAATGTCTGCATGCGGACACGAAGCGGAACACGAGCTTGCCGCAAAACTTGCGCGGGAGAACATGCCGGGCGAGGAGGAGGTGGGGCGCGTGGGGGCGCTGTTCAAGGCGATCTCGGAGCCTGCGCGGCTGAAAATTTTGTTTGCGCTCAGGCAGGGCGAGCTGTGCGTGGGGCACATCGTCGAGGCGGTGGGGGGGACCCAGAGCGCCGTCTCACACCAGCTCCGCATCCTCAAGGCCGCGGGCATCGTCAAGGCGCGGCGTGACGGCCAGAACATCTCCTATTCCCTCGCCGACGGCCATGTCGTCGCCGTGCTGGAACTCGCCTGCACCCACCTGCACTGCAAAATTTGACCCGTCCGAATTACAGAAGCGCCCGTATTACAAAGGCGCCCGCACTGTAAAAAGTTCCCACACTGCAAAATTTAAGGAGAAGGTATGAAAAAAGTCATCCGCATCAAAAATCTCGACTGCGCCGCCTGTGCCGCAGAGCTCTCGGAGGAGCTTGAAAAACTCGACGGCGTCCGGGCCGCCGCGGCAGATTTCATCAATCAACGCGTCAGTCTCGAATATGAGGGGGAGGAGGCCTTAACAAGGGCCATCGACGTCATCTCACATTTCGAGGAGGTGGAGATCGTAGACGGGAATGCCCCCGTAAAGCGCGAACGTCATCTGAAAGAGATCGTCTCCATCGCCCTCTCGGCCCTCTTTTTTGTGCCCGCGCTCGTCGTCCAGCTCGTCGGTGTCAACTTTTGGATCTATTTTGGGTTATTCCTTGCCGCCGCGCTTTTCACGGGTTGGACTGTGGCCATAAATGCGGCGCGCAACTGTGTACGCGCCTTCAAAGACGGGTTCCATCCCTCCGTTCTGCTCGATGAAAATCTGCTCATGTTGATCGCGGCAGTGGGGGCATTTGCCATCAAGGAGCCCATGGAGGGCGCGGCCGTCATGTTGCTCTATGAGATCGGCGAGCTCCTGCAGACGATCGCCGTCGGGTCCTCGCGGGGCGCCATTGCACGGCTTGCCGCCTTGAAGAGCGAGACCGCTCTCAAAGTGGTCGGGGAGGTGACGGAGGAGGTAGACCCCGAGACGCTCGAAACGGGCGACGTCATCCTCCTGCGCAAGGGGGACCGCGTTCCCGCCGACTGCCGCCTATTTGGAGACACCACGCTGGACACCAAGTCGCTCACGGGCGAGGCCTATCTGCGGGAGTGCGCCGCGGGGGAGGAAGTGCTCGCGGGGTGCGTCAACGAAGGCGCGGCCGTCAAGGCAGAGATCGTGCGCCCCGTGTCCGAGAGCGCCGTGGCACGCATCCTCGAAATGGTGGAAAATTCCTCCGCCAAGAAGGCTAAACCCGAGAAATTCATCACGCGTTTCGCGCGCATCTATACGCCCGTCGTCGTCTTGCTCGCCCTCCTCATCGCCGTCATCCCGCCCCTCTTCGACGGCTACCGGTTTGCCCTGTGGGTGGGGCGCGCGCTCAATTTCCTCGTCATTTCCTGCCCCTGCGCGCTCATCATCTCGGTGCCCCTTACTTACTTCTCGGGCGTGGGCACTTTGGCCCGTGCCGGCGTGCTTGCCAAGGGAGCGGTGGGGGTTGACGCCCTCGCGCGGGTGAGCGTCGCCGCCTTCGACAAAACGGGCACTCTCACCGAGGGAAAATTCAGCATAGCAGACGTAAAAGGTGGCACCCATGTCCGCGATATGGCCGTCGCTTTGGAAAAAATGTCCTCCCATCCGCTCGCACAGGCCTTTGCGGAATATGAGGCCCCTGCGGCGGAAAACGTCGTGGAACTTGCAGGTCTTGGCTTGGAGGGCGACGTGGACGGAAAACACATCTTAGCGGGGAGCCTTCGCCTCATGCGTGAGCGGAACATCGCGGCGGAGGCGGTGGAGAGCAGCGACCTCATCGTATATGTCGCGGAGGACGGCGTCCTCATAGGGCATGTGGAGATCGCGGACAACGTGCGGGCCGAGGCAAGCGAGGCGCTCGGGGCATTGAAGCGCGCGGGCATCAGGCAGATCGCCGTGCTCACGGGCGACACCGAGGCGCGGGCAAAAGCGGCTTTGAAGGGGTTACCCGTGGACATGGTATGTGCCGGGCTCATGCCTGAGGAGAAACCGATGCGTGCGCAGGCCCTTCGGGAGCAGGGTGCGCTCATGTATGTGGGCGACGGGATCAACGATACGCCCGTCATGGCCGAGGCGGACGTGGCCGTGGCGATGGGGGGCTTGGGGAGCGACGCGGCCATCGAGGCGAGCGATTTCGTGCTCGCGAGTGACAACCTCTCCGCTCTTCCCAAGGCCTTGAAAGGGGCCAGGAAGACGCGCAAGATCGTATTTGAGAACATTGTGTTCTCGATCGCGGTGAAAGTGGCGCTCATGGTGCTCTCGCTGTTCGGGTTCATCCCGCTCTGGGCGGCGGTCTTCGGCGACGTCGGCGTCATGCTGCTTGCCGTCCTCAACTCCCTCCGCATGCGCGGAAAGATCTGATAAGCTTTGATAAGGAAAGTGCGCCATTTTCTCTTACAGGGACAGTAAGAGGGTACCATGTCCGCGCTCAAGCCCAATCAGAGCGTCATTCTGCCCGACCGAGCCCAATCGAAGCGTCATTCTGCCCGACCGAGCTCAATCGAAGCGTCATTCTGAGCCGAAACGGCATGAATTAGAGCGAACTGCTCATCCGCGAAGAATCTTGCTACGACCGAGCCCGTGTGAGCGTACCCTCATTCCGAGGGCGTAAGCCCGAGTGAATCTTGAACGATAAAGCCCAATGAAAACATCAGCATTGGCTGATGAGGAACGACTGTGCCGTTTCGCTCAAGATACGCTCCCCGCTCGGCTACGCCTCGGGGTCGGTATGAGGGTCGGACTTCGTACTTCGGGATCCTTTGGGGACGGCCGCATCGGACTTCGTATCGTCCTTACGCCTCAGGATGACGCGCTTACCACACCACAGGCCCATTTGAGCGCCGCTCTTGCCTTCCCCCTTGGGGAAGGTGCCCCGTAAGGGGCGGATGAGGGCGGATGAGGAGGAGAAACCCTTTTCCCCCTTCAAGGGCTTCGGGGTAATTTCCCTTACAGGGACAGCAAGGGGGATGTGCGCTTACCACCACCGCCGCAGCGAATAAGCCATTCCAAATCCGTCATGTCTCGCGCAGGGTGACGCGATCATAACGCATGGTCCCTTAAAAACAAAAATCTCGCTTAGCCGCTTGCATACAGGCGGCTTTTGTGTTATAATCAAAACCATGAAACACCTCATCGATTGCGCCATGAAGCGCGAACCGTCCGATCTTGTCATCACAAACGCCCGCATCTTCAATGTGTTCACGGGCGAGCTCGAAGAGGGCGACATCGCCATCGCGGAGGGTCGCGTCGTCGGCATCGGCAAAGATTACCCCGCCCTCTCCGTCTATGACGCAGGCGGCCGCATTGCCATCCCCGGTCTCATCGATTCCCACATCCACATCGAGAGTTCCATGCTCTCCCCCGAGGCGTGGGCTTCACTCGCCGTGCCATGCGGTACGACGGGTGTTGTCGCCGACCCCCATGAGATCGTCAATGTCTGCGGGATCGCGGGGGCCGAATACATCAAAGAGGCCTTTTCGCGGCTCTCCTGCAATGGCGTTGCTCCTCTCGATGTCTACCTCCAGCTTCCCTCCTGCGTTCCCGCCACGCCCTTTGAAACGAGCGGCGCGGTCATCGGCGGCAGGGAGACCGAGCAGGAACTCGCGCGCGACCTCTTCTTCGGCCTCGGCGAGATGATGAACTTTCCCGCCGTGCTCAGCGGCGACGAGGATGCCCTCCGAAAAATTGCGGCCGCACACGCTTTCCGAAAGCCCGTTGACGGACATGCCCCCGATCTTTCAGGTGAAGCCTTTGACGCTTACCGCTGTGCGGGCGTGCTCACCGACCACGAATCGCTCACTGCGGAGGAGTGCAGAAAGAAGGCCGCCCGCGGCATGTATGTGCAGATCCGCTGCGGCTCCTCGGCCAACAACATCCAGGACGCACGCGCGGCGATCGACGCGTTCAACTTCCGCCGCTTTGTCCTCTGCTCGGACGACAAGAACGCCAAGGACCTCTCCTCGCGCGGGCACCTCGACGATGCCCTTCGCCGCCTTGTCTCTGCAGGGCTGGACGCGCGTTATGCCGTCGCCATGGCCACGATCAACGTTGCGGATTGCTACAAACTGGCTGACACGGGCGCCATTGCACCCCGCTATTTTGCCGACATCGCCCTCATCGACAACTTGGAGGGATTCCACGTCTCGGCCGTCTTCAAACGCGGCGTTTTGGTAGCGGAAAAGGGCAAGGCGCTCTTCGATACCGCCCGGCGCTTTCTCCCCGACGCCGTCAAGAGCACCGTCAAAATGCGGCCCGTCAAGGCGAAAGATTTCGAGATCGTCGGCCACGGCGGGAAGTTCCGCGTCATGGAAGTCATGCCCTTCGGCCTCTACACTGCGGAGAGCTTTGTCGATGCTCCGAAGGGGGTACTTTCGGACATGGGTGGCCTCTGCAAGCTCGCTGTCATCGAACGGCACCACGCGAGCGGCAACATCGGGCTCGGCCTTTTGAAGGATTACGGCCTGCACGGCGGTGCGATCGGCATCTCCGTAGCCCACGACAGCCACAACCTCGTCATCCTCGGCGACGACGATGAAGCCATGGCCCGCGTCGGTTGTCTTTTGGAGCAGGCAGGGGGCGGTATGGCCCTCGTGAACGGGGACGGCGAGGACGTCTTTCCCCTCGACATCGCGGGCCTCATGAGCTCGGAAGACGCGGAGACCGTCATCCGCCGCACGGGTGAGATCGCCGAAAAGGCACGCGCGATGGGGGTAAGGGAGTGCTACGAGCCCTTCATGACCCTCGTCTTTTTGTCGCTCGCCGTCATTCCGAAATTAAAATTATTGGATACGGGGCTGTTCGATCTCGAAAAGTATTCGTTCGTCCCGTTGGAGGAAGTATGACCGTCGTTGCCGCCACGGGCAATGCCCACAAACTGCGCGAAATGCGCGAGATCTTAAAGGGAGTCACCCTCCTTTCTGCGGCCGAGGCAGGCTTTTTGGAGGAGGTGGAGGAGACGGGCGCGACCTTCCTCGAAAATGCCCTCATTAAAGCGCGTGCGACCGCAAAGGCCATAGGCATGCCCGCGATCGCCGATGACAGCGGCCTCTGCGTGGACGCTTTGAACGGAGCCCCGGGGGTATACAGCGCCCGTTATAGCAAGCTGTTCGGCCCCGACGGATGGACGCTCGGCAACCGCGCCCTTCTCCTCAAAAATTTGGAGGGGAAGACGGACCGCCGCGCGCATTTCACCTGCGCCATCGCCCTTGTCTATCCCGACGGGCGGGAGATCACCGCCGAGGGGCGCACCTACGGCACCATCCTCACCGAGGAGAGGGGAGAGAATGGGTTTGGTTACGACCCGCTCTTCTGCTCGGACGAGCTCGGCTGCACCTTTGCGGAGGCTTCGGAGGAGGCGAAAAACGCCGTCTCGCACAGGGGGAGGGCGCTCGCGGCGCTCGTCAGAATGCTATGAAGACCTTCGTCATCCTCTCCGATTCGCACGGCAAAAAGAGCGCGATCGACAAGATCTCCCACCTGTTTGCGGAGAACGACTACATCGTTCACCTCGGCGACGGCGCGGGAGATATGCGCGAAGTGAGCAAGGCCTACCCCGAAAAGACGTACGTCATGAAGGGCAATTGCGATTTCACCGCCGCGCTCGACGAATGCGTCATCGAGGCCGAGGGGATCTCGGTGTTCTGTTGCCACGGCCACCGCTACGGCGTGAAGACTTGCCTTGACCGCCTCGCCTACCGCGCCAAAGAGCTGGGGTGTGCGGTCGCTCTCTACGGGCACACCCACACGGCGCGCATCGACGAAGTGGACGGCGTGCTCCTCGTCAATCCCGGTGCCATCGGCGCCTATATCGACCCGAGCTACTGCTACCTCGTCGTCCACAAAAAGAAGCCCACCGCCACGATCGTGCCCCTCTGATGCGGACATGGTACCCCGTAAAACTATGTAAACTCTAAAATGAAAGGCGCCGTGCATGTTGCACGGCGCCTTTTCGCGATTTGATTTTATGCCGCTCTCTCGGCCCGTTTCCGCCGCACCGTTGCGCGGATCATCTCAAAGATCGTGATGCCGACGCCGATGACGATATAGAGATAATAGGTGAGAAGGCGCCACAGCAGAATGCTCCAGCCGATGGTGCCGCCCGCGCTCGCACCGAGCACCGTTGCGAAGATGAGGGAGGCCGCCGTCTCCAAGGCGCCGCTGTTGCCGGGCGTGGGGACGAGGGAGGCGGAGTAAGACGTGAGCATGGACATACACAGGATCTGCACGAAGATCTCAAAGGAGGGCGTGAAGTCCGCAAGGGCCATCATGACAAAAAACGGGACACCCATGCTCAAAACAGCGCTTCCGAAACTCAAAATAGCGAGCGGGATGAAGTGCCACCAGCGTTTGAGGATGTTTGTGAGGGAGGCGCGGTAAGCGGTCGCCTCGCGCACATATTTTTTGCCCACGGGGAGGGGGTGCTTCACGAGGCGGAGCTTGGAGAGCACCTTCACCACCCACATGACGCCGCGCTTGCCGAAGCGGGGGAAGAGCGAGACCGTGATGATGACGACGGGGACGAGGAGGTTGCAGATCATCGAGACCCATGCGATGGCGGTGAACGTCGTGGTGATGGTCTGGTTGCCGTCGGCGGTGTAGCCGGGCGCGAGGCAGAAGAGGACGGCCGCGAGCGTGCAGAACACGACGGTGTGGACCGTGAACAGCACGAGGGGCACGGCCGTGGCGACGCCCGCGGGGATGCTGTTTTTCTTGTGCAGATAGTGGATCTGGAAGGGTTGTCCGCCCGTGCCGAGCGGGGTGATGCCGTCGTAGTATTTCCCGAGGAACATGACCTTCATCGAGGCACGAAAGTGGAATTTTCCCGTTGAAATTTTCAATATATAGGCATAGCGGGCGCTGTCGAAGACGATGCAGAGGATGACGACGCCGATGAGGATGAAAAGCCATTCGAGGTTGATGCCCGCAATGAGGGCGGGGAGGCTCGTGATGCTGTCCTCGGTGAGCGAATCGGTGATCGTGAAGAGCAAGACGATGGAGATGCCGATGAGAAGGAACAAGAATGCCATCTTGATCCAGAACTTCCGCGCGGCTTTTTTGTCTGTCACACCGATGGGGCTCATCGGAGTATTGAAGCGATCCGTGGGGGGCATGTCCGGGATCAGGATCTTCGCAGCCTCTTTTTTCTGTTGCGGATGGGAAGCGGGGGGCATGTCCGTCGTCGAATTTTCCTCATGCGAAAGCGGGGCGGCGGCGCCGTCCACGGGGGGGTCGGATGAAATTTTTTGCTCCCGAGGGAGATCAGATTCGTCCATACCGTTATTATCATACCACAACCGGGCGGAAAAATCAACCCAATCGCACAAATTTATCCGACCTCTTTGTCTTTTTTACGGCGCCCGCGGAGGAGGCGGTAGAGGAAGTTCGCGACAGCGGCGCCGATGATCACAACGTACCCGACGATGCTGAGCGGCGCGGGGATCTGATCGAGCAGGAAGTAGCCCAAAATTGCTGCAAAAAGTACCTGCATGTAGTCAAACACGGCGATCTCCTTGGCGGGGGCAAAGCGGTAGGCGGCCGTGATAAAGAACTGTCCCGCCGCGGCGGCCACGCCCGAGAGGATGAGCGAGAGCCACTGCCATGCGGACATGGGGGTGTAGAAAGCGATGAAGAAGGGGAGGGCGACGAGGGTGGAGAAGGCGGAGAAGAAGAACACCGTCATGCTGCCGCGTTCGCCCTTGATGCCGAGCACGCGCACGCAGGTGTAGGCAAAACCCGCACATGCCCCGCCCGCAAAGCCCGCAAGCGCGGGGAGCATGTCTGAGGAGAAGGTGGGGCGGACGACGCACATCGCGCCGCCGAAGGCGATGAGCACGAACAAGATCTCCCAGACGGTGGGCCGTTCGCGGAGCAGGAGCAGGGAGAAGAGGATGGCGAAGAAGGGAGAGAGCTTGTTGAGGATGGAGGCGTCGGAGATGCTGCCGATGTGGTCGATGGCATAAAAATTGAGCACGACGCCCAAAAAGCCCACGGCCGCGCGCAAAAACAGCCACGGCAGACAGGCCTTGGACTTGATGCGGAACTTCTGCTTATCGAAGAGAAGGGCGAAGAAGACGAGAAAGGTAGCGATGAGGTTGCGGAAAAAGACTTTCTGCATGACGGGGAGGGCGCCCGCGGCATTCACGAAATAGTTCATGAAGGCAAAGGAGAGCGCCGCGCCGAGGATGAAGAAAATGCCGACCGCGCGGGATCTTTGACGCATATACATATATATTATATGCACACCGCGCAAAAAAGTCAAGCAAGCTCAACCCGCGCGTCATTCTGCCCGACCGAGCTCATCCTAAGCGTCATTCTGCCCGACCGAGGCTTCCGATTGTGCTACTAAGGTCGACACGAGCGCGTAGCGCGAAGTAGCCGATAAAGCATAGATTAGAGCGAACTGCCCATCCGCGAAGAATCTTACTACGCCCAAGCCCGTGTGGCGACCCCTTGGCGCCCCTGTAAGGGGAGCTCCGCCGACGCCCTTTCGGCGGTGAGGGGTTTTAAGCGCGCTCAAGCTCAATCAAAGCGTTACCCCCTCCTTGGGGAGGGGGGTAGGGGGGTGGGGACTATGATTGCCCTTCCTTATAAAAAGCGATATCTTTTCCTTATAAAAAGCGGAAGGAACGGTTATGATCCCCACCTCAGTCACGCTCACGCGTGACAGCTCCTCCCCAAGGAGGAGCTTTTCGTCGGACTCCGTTTGAGCGACCCCTTGCCTTCCCTTCTGGGGAAGGTGCCCGTAGGGCGGATGAGGGGCGGAGGAGGGCGGATGAGGAGGAGAAACCCTTTCGGCGCACAAGGGCAGTGCGCCACTTTCCCTTACAGGGACAGCAAGAGCGTCGAATCGCGCTCAAGCTAAGGCATATCCCTCCCGAAAATCGGGAAATATTTCCAATTATTTCACTTTGTCCTCTTGACATTTGCTTGGGGGGGGGGTGTATAATCGTTTCGTGAATCGCGTGATCGAACGCGAAGGGAGGTAATTATGAAAAAGGGTTTGAAACTTTTGGCCGCGCTCTCGTTGGCGGCGGCCATGTGCGTCCCGCTTGCAGCTTGCAGCCTGAACGGAACAGAGCCCTCGGCCGACGAGAAACAACGTCTTCTCTATGAGCAATACGTTGACGCGACCGAAGAGGCGGGCGGGGAGCCCATGACCTACGAACAGTGGCTCGAGTCCATCAAGGGCGACAAGGGTGACAAAGGCGATCCCGGTGAACAGGGTCCCCAAGGAGACAAAGGCGACAAGGGCGACAAAGGTGACAAGGGTGACAAGGGCGACAAGGGCGATCCCGGTGAAGATGGCGAAGACGGCCAAGACGGCCAAAACGGCAAGGACGGCGCGACGTGGATGCACGGCGAAGGCCAGCCCGACAACGAGGACGGCAACCCCGGCGATTTCTATCTCGATACGACTACATATGATATCTACGAGAAGGGCGCCGAGGAATGGTCAAAAATCGGCAACATCAAGGGCGCCGACGGCAGTGCGGCGGCGGAGACCGTGGAGCTCACCTTTGATGTCAACGGCGGAGACCCGTTGACCGAAGAGGAGGGTACCATGTCCGTGAACAAGGGCGACGTAGCCGATCTTCCCACCCCCACGCGCGACGGGTATCACTTCGTCGGTTGGTACTACGGCGAGGGGGCTAACCGCGGGCAGGTGACTGCCGTCACGCCCATCATGAGGGACATGGAACTTGTCGCCGAGTGGGAACAAAATTGGCAGGGCGAGCTGGGATTGCAGTGGCTCAGTTTGAACGGTAGGGATATTTATCTTGACCCGGATGCCATGGAGAGCACGTATGAGACGATCCAGAATTATTTCAAAGGGTCCTTCTCGATGTCCATGCCGCAGGACGGTGAATTGACCGTCCTTGCCGATGGCGCACCGGTTGATGTCTACATGGAGTCCTATGATAACAGCACTTATTCCGTAACCTTTGAATGTGAGGCGCATCAGTCCATCGAATTTAAGATCGAAACGCCCTATGACGGCAATTATACCTACAAACTCAACATCGCTTCCTACACCGGCGGCTTGAGCGTGCAGAGCATTTCGTTGAATTGGTTGGAGCCCATCGAGAATGGCGGAGAGCTCGCCATGTCCTTTGAGAGAGAGCTTGAAGAATCTTTGCATGTGGAAATTTCGCTCGAAGCGCCCGATGATATCAGATTGGTTGGGATAACGATCAATGATGATTCTATAAATCAAGGATACAGCGAGGATCAAGCTTATTATGATGATGTTGGTTCTACCTCTTCCGGGGGGATTGTGTTTGATATCCGCAATTTGAATTTGTATTCCGACCAAGATCCGCTCGAAGTGCAGGTCACATTTATGTCTGATTATATGCAGAAAATAAGCGAGAATGGGACAGTCGTCGCCACCTTCACCCTCAAGGACCTTGCAAAGGTGGAGGAGCCCTATGTGCTTTCGAAACATTCTCCGCGTGAACCTTTCTATGAGGGCGGAAATGCGGATTTGAATTTCGAGATCTTGGACAGCAGCCTTTTTGTTAGCGAAAAAGGGCGTGTATATCTTCCCACGATCTCCGATGTTCAGGTCGGCACGGAGACGTTCACATTGCAGGAAGAGTTTGAGAATTGGATTTTGTCCTACAAGAGCGACACCAGCGAGAATACTGTCACTTTCCGGGTCAGCGGTGAGCGCCCCGAGAGCAACATAGTTAATTTTATCATTTCTTACGACGGCTCCTACGCATGGGAGCCTGCGGGGGATATCAAGCTCTCCTTCACCTATCAGCAGTATTCGGAGACCGGGGAAGGCAAGACCTTGCCGGTAGAATTCTATTGGAAAGTGCTCGAGCAGCCGCTTTTCCCTGAAATCGGCGAAACAGAGATCCGAATGGACGAAGTTTATAGCGATAGTTTCTTCTTTGCGCACGTTTCGAGCGTCGCTCTTGTCGTAGAGAATGAGGAATTGACGGCGGAAACGGCTGAACACAAGTTTGAATGGGGCAACGCTTCTTTCAGGATAAAGGAACAGGAAAACGGTCAGCGGGCATATTTGTACATCCATGTCAATGCCGACGCCGAGATCAAGGAGATCTCCTTCTATTTTAAGGCAACCAGGAATGAGAAAGAGGAGCAGTCCGAGCCGGTCACGTTAAAGGTATTGCCTGAAAATGTTTTGGATGAACTCTACTCCAAAACTCTCTATTTTGGCAAGAGCATCGAGTATAAATTCGATATCCCTCTTGACGGTACGCTTGAATTGTATCTTCAACAGGATGAGCCAGAACCTCTCTCCGAGGGCGAGACCGGCTATGCATGGGGAACGGTGACCTTGACGGTGACGCCCGACACGGCCTCACGGCACGTCAAGTTGGTTTTCCAAGCCAAGAGCGATTTGGATTCCTCCCAATCGATTTATGTTGTTGCACGGTATACCCATACGGATGCCGATAAGACCGTGGATGAAGCAAACATAACGATTTGGCTCGAATTCCCGCCCGTTCTTCCCGCAGAAGAGGACGTCGATACACTTCTCACCAAGGGTGAGAGCAAGACGGTCACGTTCGAGCTCAACGGCGTCGAGAGCGTTATGCAACCGCGGATGGCAGACAAAGAGCTTGACGAGGGTGAAAATACCTTTGATTGGGGCACTGTCAACTATACGCTCAAACAAGAGGGAGAGAAGTGTACGCTCACTTTTGTGATCAATGCCACGGTGAGAACATCATTTGATTTGCAGATCGATGTAAATACGCCTCATGGCAGTGAGAGCAAGGGGTATTACTTCACTGTGATTGATTTGGCCGATATTCGTGAACAGCTTGAACTGATGACGTATGTCTTGCAAAAATTTAAGTTCGAGGGGGAATTGCAGAGTACAGCTGACGCCTGGATCGAGCAAGTTCAAAGCGCGATAGGAAGCGAGCAAACGACTTACTCCCAATTCATGGAGCTTGCCATGCAAATTAGTGAGCTGATGGAGGCCCCCAAATTCGAGACGACACTTGTAGAGCTTGAAGCTGCCCGCGATGCACTGATGAAGAAGTACACAGAGAGTGGATTCTCCGCAAAGGCAATGGTGGCCTTTGGGCACCTCACATCAGCAGGGTTAGATGAAAATTCCAGCGTGAGAGGGGCATTTTATCATTACTTCTATGACACTAAGTTTGAGAAAACAATGGCTTATCAAGTATTGACAGGTTCCTTTGAAACAATCTTCGCTGATATGGAATCAGACGATGATATGATTTTGGAAGCCGGTACAACGTTGGGTGTATTGCAGTACTTCTTTGAAACCTATGCGCCCACCGCGAAAGATCTCTATGACGGCTTGAAGGAATTTGTCGACTTGTATGCCCCCATGGTGAAGGAAATGCCGCAATTCAAGGATCTGCTCACAGCCTTCAACACAGCGGATGCGGCATATCAGGCGGCTCCCGAGAATGCCGATCTCTTCGCCGCGGCAGTCAAGGCGATGGATGCGATCTGGGTCTCCTATTTCGATGAACCCATCAGCGTCAGCATCTAACTTGCTCCTTTGCCCGTGAGACTTGTCATACCGAGGGCATAGCCCGCACGTATCCCCTCAAACAAAGTCCGCCTGCCCCCTCCATGAGAAGGGGTAGGGGAGAGGGGATGCGACCAATCAAACATCAACGCAGTATGCGTGATGCAAAATCTTCCGAGGGGAGGTCGGCTCAAACGAGCCGACCTCCTTTCTTGCCTTCCCTTATAGGGACAGCAAAAACGCTCCGTGAGGCCTATCTTTCAGACATGGTATGCCCGTTTTTTGTCAAAGGGTAAAAAAATCCCGCCTCCGAAGAGACGGGATATCCTTGATTTTGGGGGCTCAGATCCTCTTGTCCGCGTGGTAGTGCGTGTGGAGGACTTCGTGTGCCTTCTCGCTGTTGGGAGCGCCGAAGTATTCCTTATAGATGGTCTCGATGACGGGGGACTCGGAGGAACGGCGGATGCTGTTCTTCTCGTCGCTCGTGTAGAGCGCTGCCGCACGGAGATCCTTGAGGTTCATGGAGTTGCGGATGCTGTCGGGCAGGGTAGGCTGGCCGCCGCCGTTCACACAGCCGCCGGGGCATGCCATGATCTCGACGAAATCATAGTGTCTGCTCCCGTTCTGCACGCCTTGGATGATCTCCTCGGCATTGGCGAGCCCGCTTGCGACGGCCACGCGGATCTCATGGCCTGCGACATTATACGTCGCTTCCTTGATGGGAGCCGTGCCGCGGACTTCGGGGAAGTCGACCACTTCGAACTCGCCGTCGAGCGTCTTGGCCGCCACGCGGAGGGCCGCTTCCATGACGCCGCCCGTTGCGCCGAAGATGGTACCGCCGCCCGAGCAGGTCGCGAACGGATCGTCGAACTTCTCCTCGGGGAGGCTGTTGAAGTCGATGCCGGCCGTCTTGATCATGCGGGCAAGCTCGCGGGTCGTGATGGCGTTGTCCACTTCGCCGTTCATCTCGGGGCGGGTGCACTCATACTTCTTGGCCGTGCAGGGGATGACGGAGACGACATAGAGATCCTTGGGATCGATGCCGTTCTTCTCGCAGTAATACGTCTTCAACAGGCCGCCGAACATCTCCTGCGGCGATTTGCAGGTCGAAAGATTTTCGATCATCTCGGGGTGCTTCTGCTCCACATACTTGACCCAGCCGGGGCAGCAAGAAGTGAACATGGGCAGCGTCCCGCCCTTTTGGATGCGTGCGATGAGCTCGTTGGCCTCCTCGAGGATGGTGAGGTCGGCGGTGATGTCCATATTGAACACTTCCACGTCGCCCAGCCTTCTGATCGCGGCGACCATCTTGCCCTCGACGTTGGTGCCGACGGGCAGATCGAATGCCTCACCGAGCGTGGCGCGCACGGAGGGCGCGGTGAAGAAGACGACCTTCTTCGCGGGATCGGCGATGGCATCCCACACGTCGTCCACGGTGGTGCGCTCGCGGAGGGCGCCGACGGGGCAGGCCACGATGCACTGGCCGCAGCCCACGCAGACGGAGGCCATGAGGTCCATCTCGAAGGCACTGCCGATGTGAGCGGCGTAACCTCTGCCGATGGGGCCGATGGCGCCGACATGCTGCTTGTTGCAGGCGGCTACGCAGCGGGTGCAGTTGATGCACTTATCCCTGTCGCGGACGACATAGGGCGCGGAGAAGTCGATGGGATGACGTTCGTCGTCGCTCTCGAAGTATTGGGGGTCGCACCCGTATTCGGTGGAGAGCCTCTGGAGTTCGCAGTTGCCCGCTCTCTCGCAGGCGAGGCACTCTTTCTTGTGTTTGGAGAGGAGCAGTTCGAGCGTCATCTTGCGGCTCTTTCTGCACTTCTCGGTGTTCGTCTTTACCTCCATGCCCTCGGCGACGGGATAGACGCAGGCGGCAACCAGACCGCGGGCGCCCGTGGCTTCCACGAGGCACATACGGCAGGAACCGACGCAGTTGACGTCTTTGAGGTAGCAGAGGGTGGGGATGGTGACGTGCGCAATGCGCGCCGCCTCGAGAATGGTCGTTCCCTCGGGAACGGTCACGGGGATATTATTGATTTTAAGATTGACATTCGCCATGGTATTCACCTCACTTTCTCTCGACGGCATGGAACTTGCAGTTGCCCATGCAGACGCCGCACTTGATGCACTTTGCGGGATCGATCTCGAAGGATGCGAGCTTGTGGCCGGGGGCGACATAGTCGGTGCGCGTGATGGCCGAGACGGGGCAATTCTTTGCGCACATGCCGCAGCCGATGCACTTCTCCTTGTCGATCTGATAGTTCAGAAGGGCCTTGCAGACGCCCGCTTCGCAGTGGTGCTCTTTGATGTGGTCCTCGTATTCCTTGCGGAAGTGGTGGAGGGTGGAGAGCACGGGGTTGGGGGCCGATTGCCCGAGCGCGCACAGCGACGAAGCCTTCATGTGTTCGCAGAGCGCCTCGATCTTCTCGATGTCGCCCTCTTCGCCCTTGCCCTCGGTGATCTTGGTGAGCATGTCGAGAAGGCGGCGGGTCCCGATCCTGCAAGGATTGCACTTGCCGCAGCTCTCGTCTGCCGTGAATTCGAGATAGAACTTGGAGATATCCACCATGCAGGTGTCTTCATCGAGGACGATGAGGCCGCCCGAGCCCATCATGGAGCCGATCGCAACGAGGTTGTCGAAGTCGATAGGGGTGTCGATGAGGTCTGCGGGGATGCAGCCGCCGGAGGGGCCGCCCGTCTGGGCCGCCTTGAACTTCTTCCCGTTGGGGATACCGCCGCCGATCTCCTCGATGATCTCCCTGAGCGTCGTGCCCATGGGAACTTCCACGAGGCCGACGTTGGTGATCTTGCCGCCGAGCGCGAACACCTTGGTGCCCTTGGACTTCTCGGTGCCGATGGAGGCATACCACTTGGCGCCCTTGACGATGATGGGGTTGATGTTTGCCCACGTCTCGACGTTGTTGAGGATGGTGGGCTTGCCGAAGAGACCCTTCACGGCAGGGAACGGGGGACGGGGACGGGGCTCGCCGCGGTGGCCCTCGATGGAGGTCATGAGCGCGGTCTCCTCGCCGCAGACGAACGCGCCCGCGCCGAGACGGATGTCGATGTCGAAGTCGAAGCCGAGGCCCAGGATGTTCTTGCCGAGCAGGCCGTATTCACGCGCCTGTGCAATGGCGATCTTGAGACGCTGGACGGCGACGGGATACTCCGCACGCACGTAGATATAGCCCTGATGCGCGCCGATGGCATAGCCTGCGATGGTCATGGCCTCGAGCACGCAGTGGGGATCGCCCTCGAGCACGGAGCGGTCCATGAAGGCGCCGGGGTCGCCCTCGTCGGCGTTGCAGCAGACATACTTGATGTCGCCCTGCGAAGCCTTCGCAAACATCCACTTTCTGCCCGTGGGGAAGCCCGCGCCGCCGCGGCCGCGCAGACCGGAGGCGAGCACTTCGTTGATGACTTCGTCGGGCGTCATGGAGGTGAGCACCTTTTCGATGGCCTGATAGTCGCCCGCGGCAATGGCCTCGTCGATATCTTCGGCCGCGATCACGCCGCAGTTGCGCAGAGCGATACGCATCTGTTTCTTATAGAAGGGCGTCTCTGCGAAGGGGATGATGGAGCCGTCTTCCATGACGGTGCCCTTGTAGAGGAGCTCTTTGACGATCTCCCCGCCGGGGACGAGGTGCTGTTTTACCACAGTCTCGGCGTGCTCGGGGGTCATCTGGGCATAGAAGGCGCCCTCGGGATAGACGATCATGATGGGACCGAGCGCGCAGAGGCCGAAGCAGCCCGTCTTGACGACGAGCACGTCGTCGAGGCCCTCTTCCTTCAAGGTCTTTTCGAGGTGCTCGATGACCTGCATGGAGTGGGAGGACGTGCATCCCGTACCGCCGCAGACGAGGACCTGCTTTCTGTATCCTGTATTGGCCGCGAGTTTTTCAGCCTGTTCTTTGACGAGGCGTCTCACGTCGATGAGTTCTTTTTTGCTCGCACGGATGGCGTCTAATTCTTTGATGGTCATTTGGTGGCCTCCCTGTAAGAATCGAGGATCCCCTTCACTTTGTCGGGGGTGAGCTTGCCGTAGACCTCTTCGCCGATCATCATGACGGGCGCAAGGCCGCAGGCGCCGACGCAACGGCAGCTGTCGATGGAGAAGAGCCCGTCTTCGGTGCATTCGCCGCACTTGATGCCGAGTTCCTTTTCCACCTCTTCGAGGACTTTATCCGAGCCCTTGACATAGCACGCCGTGCCGAGGCAAACGCTGATGCGGTTCTTTCCCTTGGGATTGAGAGAGAATTGCGAATAGAACGTCACGACGCCGTACACTTCGGAGAGGGACATCCCGAGACCTTCGGCGATCGTCTTTTGCACCTGCATGGGAAGGTAGCCGTAGATCCCCTGCGCTTCCTGCAAGATGTGCATGAGACAGCCGGGCGTTGACTTCGATTCCTCGATCACCGCTTTGAGCTGTGCCGCCTGTTCGGGCGTCCCCAACGTTTCGCAGGCACAGCACTTCGCTTCTTGTTCCATAGTAACCTCCTTGACTTGTCTTGAATCCCGCCCCCAAACCTTCGAATAAGGCGAAATCACATATTACCGAGGACCATTATAACATAACAAAAAGATTTTTTCAACAGGAAAACGGCAATTCGTCGAAAAAGTCGCGAAAATTTTTCTTGCCGAAATTGGAAAAAAATCGGGGGAACAAATTGACATCGGAATTGCACTATGCTAAAATAGACGCGTTTTGAGAATTATTTGGGGAAGGGAAAGGGATGAAATTCCAAAGAAAGAACTTTTTGCAGGACGTTGAACGCTTTCTTGCCTCCGACTACGCTACCGACATCGCGCACGCCGATACGCGCGAGCTCTACAACGCCGTCTCCAAGGCGGTGATGACGGAGACGTACCCCGCAAGGAAGACGCGGGAGGGCAAGCGGTGCTGTTATTTTTCCGCCGAGTTTCTGATGGGGCGGGCCATCTTCAACAACCTCATGAACCTCGGCATCCTCGAAGAGACGGGGGAGGCGCTCGCCTCGGTCGGCCGTGCGCTCGGGGAGTTCGAAGAAGTCGAAGACGCCGCGCTCGGCAACGGGGGGCTCGGCAGGCTTGCCGCGTGCTACCTCGAGAGTGCCGCAACGATGGGCATCCCCCTCGACGGCTACGGCATCCGCTACCGCTACGGCCTCTTCCGCCAGACCTTCGAAGACGGCTACCAGCACGAGGAGGGGGACGATTGGCTCAAATGGGGAGACCCGTGGAGCGTGCGCGTGGAACGCGATGCGGTGGAGGTAAAATTTGCCGACCTCACCGTGCGCGCCGTGCCCTACGACATGCCCGTCTTCGGCTACAAAAACGGCGTCGCCAACAATTTGCGGCTGTGGTCGAGCGAGCCCGTGCAGGCCTTCGACTTCGGCGCCTTCAACGAGATGCGCGGCGGGAGGAAGGCCGAGGAGAATTTCGACGCCACCAAGATCTGCGACGTGCTGTATCCCAACGATAACACCATGGTGGGCAAGATCCTGCGCCTGAGACAGCAATATTTCATGATTTCGGCCTCGCTTCAGGACCTCCTCGGAAAATACAAGGCGGGCGGTGGCGACCTTCTCGCGTTCGACAAGGCCTATTGCTTCCAGCTCAACGACACGCACCCTGTCATCGCCATCCCCGAGCTTTTGCGTCTTCTGCGCCTCGAGGGGCTCTCCTTCGAGGAAGCCTTCGGGGTGTGCCGCAAGGTATTCAACTTCACCAACCACACCATCATGGCCGAGGCCCTCGAAAAGTGGGACAGTCTCGCCATCGCCGACCTCCTGCCCGAGGTCTATGAGCAGATCGCCTGCTGCCAGCAGCGCCTCGAAAAGGAGGGACTGGACCCCGCGAAATACTTCATCATCCGCGACAACGTCGTGCACATGGCCAACCTCGCCATCTATGTGGCGGCCAAGGTAAACGGCGTCGCCGAGATCCACACCAACATCCTGAAGACGGAGACCTTCAAGGATTGGTATGAGCTGTATCCCGAAAAGTTCGTCAACATCACGAACGGCATCACGCCGCGCAGGTGGCTGCTTCTCAACAACCCCAAACTCGCCGCCCTCATCGACGAAAAGATCGGCGACGGCTGGCACACCGATTTGAAGCAAATTGCCAAGATCAAGCCCTTCATCGCGGACATGGTACCCGCCTTTCAGGCCATCAAGGGAGAAAACAAGCGCAAACTCGCGGCCTACATCAAGGAGCACGAGGGCGTGGACATCCCCGAAAATTTCATCTTCGACGTGCAGGTGAAGCGCCTCCACGAATACAAGCGGCAGATGCTCAACGCGCTCTCCATTCTGTATTTCTACTACGGCATCAAGGACGGCACCATCCGGGATTTCCCGCCCACCGCCTTCATCTTCGGGGCAAAGGCCGCCCCCGGCTACTACATGGCCAAGGCCATCATCAAGTTCATCAACGAGGTCGCAAAGCTCGTCAATTCCGACGGGGAGGTCGCCCCCTACATGCGCGTCGTCTTCGTGCAGAACTACAACGTCAGTTATGCCGAGAAGATCGTGTGCGCGGCGGACGTTTCCGAGCAGATCAGCATGGCGGGCATGGAGGCCTCGGGCACGAGCAACATGAAGTTCATGCTCAACGGCACCGTGACGCTGGGCACCATGGACGGCGCCAACGTGGAGATCTGTGAGGAAGCGGGCGCGGAGAACAACTATATCTTCGGCGCGACGGTGGACGAGGTCGCCACGATCAAGCGGTTCTATTGGCCCGCCGAGATCATCGAGCAGACCCCCGCCCTCAAGCGCGCTTTGGAGACCCTCATCGACGGGACCTTCCCCGACGAGACGGGGTGCCTCGCCAAGCTCCATGAGAGCCTCACCGCGGGGCATGTCCCCGACAGATACCTCGTCGTGCTGGATTTTATCGACTATGTGCGCGTAAAGGAGGAGCTGCTGCGCGACTACGGCAGCGAGGAGTTCTGGAAGAAGTGCCTCATCAACATGAGCGCCGCGGGCAAATTCTCCGCCGACCGCTCGGTGCAAGACTACGCCCGCCTCATTTGGGATCTGTAAACTTTCAAAAGGCCGAAAAAGCGCGTCCCTTTGCGGGGACGCGCTTTGCATAAAGCGGCAAAAACATGCGCATACTGCCGGCAAGGAGAAAACAGGTATGAAAAAAGTGATAACTCTGCTTCTTGCGGGCACGGTGTGCCTCACGCTCGCGGGATGCGGCGATCCCAAAGAGGAACCTCCCAAGGGAGAGACGCCCTCCGTCACCGTCACGGAGAGCACGGACCCCGTGTCGCTCACCTCGGAAAAGGTGGACCGTACGGCTTGGACGGGCGCATTTTCCAAGGCGGACAACTACGGCGTGAAGTCGGTCATCACCGTTGAGGAGACGGAAAACGGGCAGACCATGTCCGAGACCATCACGCTCGCTTACCGTTTCGACGGGGACAAGGTCAAGATGGATCTGACCCTTATGGAAGATGGCAAGACGAGCTATGTCGCCGAGGGGTATCTCGAATTTACCGACGACGAGGTGGCCGTGTGGCAGCGCGCGAAGGAGAACGACGGCTGGACGGAGTGGGACGGCGAGACCTACTCCAAGACCGAGCTTTCCGAGGTATTCTCCCTTGCGGACGGGCTGAATTTCGTCAAGGATAAATATGCAAATTTCTCGTATGATAATACGGAAAAGGGGTATCTTGCGACGACGTCGGGCCTTACCGCCATGCAGGAGAGCATCAATGGATTTTTGGAGAATGTGTTCTCGCAGGCAGGCGGGGACGCCGAAGATTTCGATGTAGCAAAGTTTGTCGTCAAGGTGAACGGCGGCAAGCCGAGTGCCTGCATCGCTGAGCTCAGCTCCAAGGCGCCCGCCCCCGAAGCGCGCGACATGCTGCCCATGGACGAAGAGGGCGGCCCGAATGGCAGCGAGACCGCCCCCGGCGCCCCCGGCGACAGTGAGACCGAATCGGGCGGCGGAACGAAACCGGGTACCGGTCCCGACGGCGGCGGCACGGACCCCGACGGTAGCACGGACCCCGAAACGGACCCCGACGGCGGGGAGACCGAACCGGGCGGTGAGAGTGTGCCCGAGGTCAAGATCAAGCTGACGCAGGTCTATTTCGACTACGGCAAGGTGCGCGTGAGCAAGCCTTCGGACATCCCCGCGGCCCCCGCGCCCGAGGAAACGCCCACGCCCGAAGGGACGCCCGGGCAGGACGGTACCTCCGACGAGGAAAATACCATCGAGATCATCCCGAGATAAAAAACATCCCGACCGCGCGGTCGGGATAATTTTTGCCTTACTACGACCAAGCCCGTGCGAGCGACCCCTCGCCTTCCCTTTTGGGGAAGGTGCCCCGTAAGGGGCGGATGAGGAGGAGAAACCCTTTCCCCCCTCCAAGGGCCTCGGGGTACTTTCCCTTACAGGGACAGCAAGAGGGCGTCGCTTACCTTTCAACGAACAGCCCATCCGCGAAGGATCTTTCAAATCGGCCGAACTATTCTACTTTGTCATTTCGAACGATTCTATTACGTCATTTCGAGCTTGTCGAGAAATCTCCGCCTTATTGTTTTTGGGCGAGATAGTTTTCAAAGATGATGTTGTCGACATACTTCCGCGCCTCGCGTTCTTCCTCGGCCGAGCGGATGGTCCAGGCGAGTTTCGCGCCCTTGAAGCGCGTCACGGCGGGCACGGGGAGCCCGACATGGTTGTAGCTCACGAAGTCGGGGCGGGTGAGGATGTTAAATTTGAGGCGGGAGAGGAAATAGGCCTTGATGCGCCAGCGGAGGACGTCTTCCTTGGAGGACATCTTCGCGGAGGCCAGCACGCCGCACATCACCTCGGGGTGCAATTTTTTATAGGCGCGCGCATAGAAGGGATTGAAGGATTGGATGGCGTATTCGCCCTTGTAGTCTGCAAGCGCCTTGGAAAGCGCCTCGGCGATCGCCTTTCCCTTCACCTTCATGTTCTTGATCTCGATGAGCAGCGGCGCCCCGTCCGCGGCCTCCAAAAACTCCGCGAAAGTGGGGATACTCTCATTCGAATTTTTGAGTTTGAGAGCTTTGAGCTCAGACATGGTACAGCTCTCCACCGTCCGCGCGTCCCCCGTCATGCGGAGGAGGTCATCGTCGTGGAAGACGATGAGTTGTCCGTCTTTGGTGAAGTGGACGTCCGTTTCGATGGCGTAGCCTGCCTCGGCGGCGGCGCGGAAGGCGGGGATGGAGTTTTCGGGCATGGTTTCGTCATGCAGGCCCCGATGTGCGACGGGGATACGCGTCAGGAAAGTATTCATGCAAACAGTATACACCCTGTCCGCGCAAAAAGCAACCCCTCCCGCAAAAATTTTCCCCGATCCCGACCCATTTTTGAGAAATTCTTTGAGAGTTTTGATTACGTCCGGCCGTTCCGCTCGCATCAGGCCCCGGCGTTGGCGGGCTTGGGGGCGCGGGTGAGGTCCTCGTTGAAGCGCTTGTGCCACAGCCACCAGATGAGGTAGATGGCTGGCATGCCCAAATTGGTCTCGAGGCAGGAGTTGACGAGCAGGGTGCGGATGCTCGCCTCGTTCATGGGACGGATGCCGCCCATGAGCAGGGAGAATTCCCAGCCGAACTGCACGAAAAATCCGATGAGACACAGCCGCAGAATGCTCACGAAGGGCTTTTCTTCATGCCTGAGCAGCAGCACCGTCAGCACGAGGTAGGAGAGGACGAGCGCGATGCCCATCCAGCCGTGGTAGGCGCCCGTGGTGCGCGAGGTCGTGATGGTCGCCTCCCCGCCCATTTCCGCGATCGAGGGCGCGGTCATCCACCACATCACGATGAGAAAGATCCAATATACGGCGGCCTTGTCGCGGCTCACGAGCACCCAGATGAAGGCAAAATTCGTGAACCCGTAGCTCATCGACATCCACAGTAAGACCCAAAAGGTGCCACCCATGTCCGCGAGTACCCCGTCGATAAACACCGTGCGGGTGTGGCTCAAAAGGTAAAACCCGCCGTAGTCCACAACGGTGTAGAGGATCCCTCCGAACAGCGCGAAGAGGAGGGTGGAATACCGCTTCTTCCAGATGAACAGGCCGCACAGCACCGCGAGGAAGATGCAGTCGAGGACGATGTAGAGAAGGTTGAGGTTGCGCGTCGGCACAATGGCCGTTTCCGCGGCGAGGGTGGTCAGCATGGCGTTCTCCTTTGTTGTTTTGAGAATGTTTATTCTATGAACAGCGTCTCGTAGTCGCCGAGCGGGCGGCCCGAGAGGGTGCTGTAAAGGGCATTGGCGTGCATGTCTGCCGTAAAGCAGGCGAGCGCCTCTTTTTTCAGGAGCGGGAAGTCGCTCTTTCGCACGATGAGGGGGAAGCGTCCCTCCGCGAGCGTTTTCAGAAGTTCCTTGTCACCGCTCTTTACGGCCAGCGTGCGGCAGTAGAGCGGAGCGTCTATGTAACCGCGCACGTCCCTCAGGCCGATCCCGAGGAAATTCTGCAACAAAATGCGCTTGATGCGGGCACGGGTGTAGCGTTTGGAGACCACTTTGTCGAGCAGGGTGCCGTAGACGGGGTTGCTCCGCACCATGGAGAGCAGGCAATTTTCCAACCCTTCGCTGCAATCGGGCGCGAGGGCGAGCTCCTCCCGCTTTGCCGAGATCAGCGCGCACATCACGGCCGTCTCATAGGGGATGGGGCGGAAATTCTCCGCGTCGGCACAGACGAATGCGGGCATATTTCTTTTCAGGGCCCGCCGCGCGCGCAGGGTGCTTTCCCCGAGGATCCCGCGCAGGGCCGTCGCCGAGGAATAGTTTTTCAAGATGTCCGTGTCCTTGTCTCCTCCGCCCACTCTGACGATGGGGAGGGGTACCATGTCCGCCTTCTGCGTTAAGATAGCGCGGCAATACTCCACGCCGAGGATGTTGTTCGGGCTCGTGAAGAGGGATCTGTCTACCTCCTTATTGAGGCGGAAGAGCACCTCGGTGTGCGCCCGCACATAGGAGGTCCCGTCCTTCATGGCCTCTTTGAGGGCGGCCTTGAATTCCCTGTCTTCGCGGAGGGAGGCCTTGGCGGCCGTGAGGAAGGGATCCGCCGTCCCGTTCTCGCATCCGAAGGCGAGCACCTTTACGGCGGGGATGGAGGAGAGAATGTGCACGGCGCCCTTTGCAAACAGCTCGGCAGGGGATACGGCAAAGGGGACGGGGAGCTCGATGACCGCGTCGGCCCCACCCATGACCGCATGACGGGCGCGCGTATACTTATCGAAGACGGCGATGTCTCCCCGCTGGGTGAAGTTCCCGCTCATGATGCAGAGGATGCGGTCGCACCCGCTGAGCTCCTTGATGCGGGCGAGCTGGTAGGCGTGCCCGTTGTGGAAGGGATTGTATTCCGAGATGACAGCACAAATTTTCATCTTTTTCCTCCGTGTAGCTTTACAAGTCCGCGCAAATGGTGTATAATGATAGGGAAAATTTTCCGCAGGGTACTTTTAGGCCACGTCCTATTATACACGAACTGCGGAGAAAAATAAAGTATTTTGGAGGAATTCGGGAATGGGATTCATGAAATCTGTGAAAAATCTCGGCAGAAAATTGGCCGAGAGCGGTACGATCGTCGAGACGATCAAGAAGAAGGCCGCGGAAAAGGACAAGAAGATCGTGCTCTGCGAGGGGGAAGACTCCCGCGTCGTCGAGGCGGCCGCCATCTGCATGGAGGAGAAGGTCGCGCGCATCGTGCTCCTCGGCAATGCCGAAGAGATCAAGGCGAAGAACCCCGAAGTCGACCTCACCGGCATCGAGATCGTCGAGCCCGCCTCTTCTCCCAAGCTCGGGGAGTATGCCCACCTGCTCTATGAGCTGAGAAAGGCCAAGGGCATGACCGAGGAACAGGCTCTGGAACAGGCCAAAGATCCCACCTTCTTCGGCGCCCTCATGCTCAAAGCGGGCGACGTAGACGGGTTGGTCTCGGGCGCTTGCCACTCCACCGCAAACACGCTCCGCCCGGGTCTTCAGATCATCAAGACGGCGCCCGGCGTTTCGGCCGTCTCCAGCTTCATGATCATGGTCGCGCCCGTGGGCGGCAATAAATATTGTACGGACGGGCTGTTCGTCTTTGCGGACTGCGGCCTGAATCCCACCTATACGGCCGAGGGGCTTGCCGACTGCGCCATCGCGACGGCGAAGAGCGCCAAGGAGATCGCGGGGTTGGAGCCGCGCGTCGCCATGCTTTCCTTCTCGACGATGGGCTCTGCCAAGCACGACCTCGTGACCAATGTGCAGGAGGCCACGCGCATCGCCAAGGAGAAGGCGCCCGACCTCACGCTGGACGGCGAGTTGCAGTTCGACGCGGCGCTCGTGCCCGAAGTGGCGGCATTGAAGGCGCCCAAGTCCACGGTTGCGGGGCACGCGAACGTGCTCATCTTCCCCGACTTGCAGGCAGGGAACATCGGCTATAAGATCGCCGAGCGGCTCGGGGGATTCCAGGCCATCGGGCCCATCTGCCAAGGATTTGCGAAGCCCCTCAACGACCTCTCCCGCGGCTGCAAGGCGGCGGACATCGTCTGCGCGGTGGCGATCACGGCATTGCAGGCGGAATGAGTTTGTGCCGCCAAGGGGATCTGTACGAAGTACGACGCTCTTGCTGTCCCCGAAAGTGAAAACAAAAAATACATAGAGGTAAAATATGAAAATTCTCGTCATCAATGCGGGGAGTTCCTCGCTCAAATATCAGCTCATCGACATGGAGAACGAGTCCGTGCTCGCCAAGGGCGGGTGCGAGCGCATCGGCATCCCCGGCGGCAAGCTCACCCACAAGGCAAACGGCCAAACCTTCGTCATCGAGCAGGAGCTGCCCAACCACACCGAGGCCATCTCCCTCGTCCTTCGTGAGCTCGTCGATAAGGAGGCGGGCGTCATTTCCTCCATGGATGAGATCGACGCCGTCGGCCACCGCGTCGTCGCTTCGGGCGAGGCCTTCAAGAAGACCACCCTCGTCACCGATGAAGTGATGGTCACGATGGAGGAGATCGCCGAGCTCGCGCCCCTCCACAATCCCGCGGCCATTTTGGGCGTAAATGCCTGTCGCGCCGTCATGCCCGGCAAGAAGATGGCCCTCGTCTTCGATACCTCCTTCCATGCCACCATGCCCGACTACGCCTACATGTACGCCGTCGACTATGACGATTACAAGGCATACCATGTCCGCAGATACGGCGCACACGGCACCTCCCACAAGTATGTTTCGGGCGAGGCGGCGAAGTATCTCGGGAGGGACATCAAGGACCTCAAGATCGTCACCTGCCACCTCGGCAACGGCTCCTCCATCTCGGCCGTGAAGGGCGGCGTTTGCATCGATACTTCCATGGGCTTTACCCCCCTCGCAGGCGTTCCCATGGGTACCCGCAGCGGCGATATCGACTACGCGGCCGCCGAGTTCATCTTCCGCAAGAGGGGGATGAGCCTCTCCGAAGGCCTCACCTATCTCAACAAGAAGTGCGGCGTTCTCGGCGTCTCGGGCGTCTCCTCCGACTTCCGCGATCTTGCGGCGGCAAAGGAGGCGGGCAACGACAGGGCACGCCTCGCGCTCGACATGTTCGCTTACGGCTGTAAGAAGTATCTCGGAGCCTACATGGCGGTCATGGGTGGCCTCGATGCGGTCGTCTTCACGGCGGGCATCGGCGAAAACACCCCCGACGTGCGCGCGGATGTCGTGAGCGGGTTGGAGGCATTCGGCATCAAATTGGATGCGGAAAAGAACAACTACAAGAACGACGGCGAGATCCACGACGTCTCCGCGGCAGATTCCCGCGTGAAGATCTTGGTCATCCCGACCAACGAGGAGCTGGTCATCGCACGGGAGACGGCCGCACTCATCTGAGAGCTCTTGCAAACCGCGGCGGCCGGCAGGAATAGAGACCCGGGAAAAGACCCCGCAAAGCGCTATTTGGACCCCGCGTCGGGGGAGATTTTGCCCGCGCGCGTGCGATTTTTGCAAAACTTGGAAAAACGCGCGAAAATCGGTTGACAAACGCGGAAAAATTCTCTATACTTTTTAAGTCAATGACCGTGATAGATGTCCGTAGGCTGAAAGCGCAGAAGATCTACAGCGGGGAGCTTCGCTTGGATTTTGTGCCTGAAGAGGGCCTGCTCGCGATCCCGTATGTCGGGTTTTCGGGGCCCGTTGTTGCGGCGCTCCGCTATGAGATCTTCGAAGACGACTGTGTGGAAGTCAAGGGTAGCATCACTTTTACCCTTGAGGGCGCTTGTTCGCGCTGTTTGGCGCAGGCAAAGGAGACCTTCACGGGCGAAGTATACGGGCTGTTCGAGACGCCCGAGGGAGACGGTGAGACGTACGGCTACCGCAACGTTGTGGAGCTCGGCGAACTCATGCGGGATTCGCTCCTGTTTGCGCTCCCGCCGCGGCTTCTGTGCGGGCAGTGTACGAACGACGAAAAGAACGGCGAAAACTGAAAAAAACGAGAAAGAGGTAGAAATATGGCAGTCCCGAAAGGAAAACAATCGAAGAGCAGAACGGCGTCGCGCTTCGCGAACTACAAGGCAAAGGCACCCACGCTGGTGGAGTGTCCGCATTGCCATGAGCTGAAAGAGGCTCACAAGGTTTGCGGCCATTGCGGCTTCTACGACGGCAAAGAAGTTGTCGCCCAAGACACGGAAAAGAAGTAATTCTTTGCGAAGGCAGAGGCGGACTGCGATCGTCCGCCTTTTTCGTACACCGAGAAACTCCGCGAGGGGGGCCTTACGCTCTTGCTGTCCCTGTAAGGGAAAGTGGCGCACCGTCCTTGTGCGCCGAAAGGGTTTTGTATGCGACCAAGTGTTCTAATCACGTAATGCAGACCAAGTGCTACAATTACGTCATGTTGAGCGTAGTCGAAACATCACCTTATTATTAAGACTAATGTGACCCTTCGACTACGTTCAGGGTGACGTGATTAGAACGCTTTATTCGCTCTGCTTTCTCACCCTCCGCCTCCGCAAGCAAATACATATCCAATATTCCATATCAAAAAGGAGTATCCCATGAACGAAACAGCACTCTTCAAACTTTCCTACGGCGTCTATATCTGCACGAGCTGGGATGAGGGCCGTCCCGTCGGTTGCGTGGCCAACAGCACCATGCAGATCACTTCCGCACCCGCGACGGTGGCCGTGAGCATCAGCAAAAACAACTACACCCACCGTTGCATTGAAGACACGGGCTTTTTCGCCGTCTCGGTGCTCGCCGAGGATTCCGACCCCAAGCTCATCGGCCGCTTCGGCTTCATGTCTTCGCGCGACACGGACAAATTCCAAAATGTCGCATACAGCGTCAGGGGGAAACTGCCCGTCATCGACGACGCCGTCGCCTACATGGCCTGCAAAGTCATCGAGAAATGGGAGACCTCCACGCACACCGTCTTCCTCGGCGAGGTCACCGATTGCGACAACCTCCGAAAGGGCAAGCCCATGACTTACGCCTACTATCACGAGGTCTTGAAGGGCAAGACGAGCGCCAGCGCGCCCACCTTCGCAAGCGCCGCGACCGAAGAGCCCGGGAGCGCAAAATATGTCTGCTCCATCTGCAATTATGAGTATGACGGCGACGTGCCCTTCGAGGAGCTCCCCGACGATTGGGTGTGCCCCGTGTGCGGCGTCGGGAAGGAGATGTTTGAGCAAAAAGGAGGTGCCCATGTCCGAAAGAGCGGGTGGGTATGCGATGTGTGCGGGTATGAATATGACGGGGACGTCCCCTTTGAAGAACTGCCCGACGATTGGGTTTGTCCCATCTGCAACATGGGCAAAGAGCACTTCGTGAAAAAGTAAAAAATTGTCGGTTACGGCCCGCTGCACGGCGGGCTTTTTTCGTGCAAGAAATTTTCGACCGCATTCGACACGGCCCGACGCATCCTGCCCGTATGCGTCACCGTACATATGCTATACTTTCACCGAAGAGGTGAATCATGGACACGTTGCTTTTAGACCGCCGCACGCAGGGGCTCATCGAGGGATACGTCCCCGAAGGAGAGCTTCTCGAATCGCTCGTGCGGTTTTTTTCCATCTTTTCCGACCACACGCGCCTGCGCATCCTCTCGGCACTCGCCATCTCCGAGATGTGCGTGACGGACATCTCCCGCGTGCTCTGTATTAACCAGACCACCGTCTCCCACCAGCTGAGATTTTTGAAGGACGCGGGCATGGTGCGCTCGGTGCGGCACGGCAAGATTATTTTCTATTCCCTTTACGACGAGCTCGTCAACGACGTCCTGCTCAAGGGTGTGGAGTTCTTGGGATACTGAATGTTTGCGACATTCTTCGACATGGTATGCCCGTATCCGCTCTGCCTCGCGCGTATGGCCGTGCTACAATGGCGGGAGCACAGGAGGAGCTTATGAATTTGCAATGGAGCCGCCGCGGCGAAGATCTCTATCTCTACCTCTCGGGGGAGCTCGACGAGCACTCGGTGTCCGACGTCCGTGCGCGTGCGGACAGGCTCATCGACGAAAACGCAGGGCTCTCGCGGGCCGTCTTCAACCTCGCGGGGCTGAAATTTATGGACTCGACGGGCATCGGGTTCCTCATCGGCCGCTACAAGCGTCTCAAGCGTTACGGCATGGGGATGTATCTCGCCCATCCCGAGGCGGGGGCCGACAAGATCCTCGCCCTCAGCGGGCTCTATTCCATCATGCCCAAGATACAGGAGTGACTATGAACGAAATGATTTTGAAGTTTCCCGCCCGTTCGGAGAACGAGGTCTTTGCCCGCAATGCCGTCGCGGCGTTTGCGCTCCCGCTCGAGCCTTCGCTCTCCGAACTCTCCGACGTCAAGACGGCAGTCTCGGAGGCCGTCACCAACTGCATCGTGCACGGCTATCGCGGAAAGGGCGGGGGCTGGATCACCCTCACCTGCCGCACGGAGGGGGACGCGCTCACCGTGGAGGTCAGCGACGAGGGGCGGGGCATCGCGGATATCGGCATGGCGCTCGAGCCCTTTTTTACCACGGCGCCCTCGGAGGAGCGTTCGGGCATGGGGTTCACCATCATGCAGACGTTTATGACGGACTTCCGCGTGGAATCCGAGGAGGGTGCGGGGACCAAGGTCACCATGACCAAGCGGTTCGGACAGGGGCAGGCGAATGTCGGATGAAGCGGCCACCCTCGCGCTCATCCGCCGTGCGAAAGCGGGGGACATGGCGGCCAAGGAGGAGCTCGTCACGGCCAACACGTCTCTGCTCAAAAGCATTTTGCGCCGCTATTTGGGCAAGGGGGTGGAGTATGACGACCTCTTCCAGCTCGCCTCGATGGGGCTCCTGAAGGCGATCGCGGGCTTTGATGAGAGCTTCGGCGTGCGCTTTTCGACGTATGCCGTGCCCATGATCGCGGGGGAGATCAAGCGCTTTCTCAGGGATGACGGGAGCGTGAAGGTCTCGCGGGCCATGAAGAAGACGGCGCGGGAGATGAACAGGTATATCGAGGAGTATGCCATCGCACACGGGGAACAGCCGCCCGTGCACATGCTCGCGGAGGCGTTTGCGATGGAGGAGGGGGACGTCGTGCTCACGTTGGGTTCGGCGCGCATGCCCGTCTCCATTTACGAGCAGGCGGACTATAAGGACGACAAGACGGCGACGCTCGCGGAGAAGCTGCCGGCGAAGGAAGACGCGGACGACATGCTGGAAAAGCTATTGTTGAAGGAGGCCATTGCGCGGCTGCCCGAGCGGGAGCGGAAGATCGTGGTGCTGCGGTATTTCAGGGACATGACGCAGAGCGAAGTTGCGAAGGCGATCGGGGTCTCGCAGGTACAGATCTCGCGCATCGAGAGCAAGGTGATGCTCGAGCTCCGCCGCACGATGGAAGGCTCGGCTTAGCGACGCCCAAGCTCATCCCGAGCGTCATTCTGAGCCAGAAGAGTACGAATGAGAGCGAACTGCTCATCCGCGAAGAATCTTGCTACGACCAAGCCCGTGTGCGCGAATAAGGCATTCCCAATAACGTCACCCTGAGCTGTGTCGAAGGGTCACCGCATTATAAACAAGGTGATGTTTCGACAGGCTCAACATGACGTATTTTAGAACGCTTGGTCTGTTTCCCAAGCAGTCGGACTTCGTTCTTCGGGATCCTTCGAAGACAGCCGTGTCGGACTTCGTTCCATCATTCCGCCTCAGGATGACGCGCTTACACCGCTGCGGACTTCGTTTAAGCGACCCCTTGCCTTCCCTTTTGGGGAAGGTGCCCGTAGGGCGGATGAGGCCCAAAACCCTTTCGGCGCACAGGGGCAGTGCGCCACTTTCCCTTACAGGGACAGCAAGAGGGGCGTCGCTTACCACCGCTGACTTCATTTTTGTCTCCATTGAACAAAAAGCGCGCGGGACGTGAAAAATTGGTGAAAAATATATTTTCGCGCGCATTTGTTTGACAATTGTATCCCGAAATGTTAATATAGTAACAATCGTTTTGAGAAGCGTAAGAGCACTTACGTTTCTTTATCATGTTATCGTGGTGTTTGATTGTTTGCGGAGGTGATTTTTTGCTTAAAACACTCATGAAATGTATTCGGGAATACAAGCTCGCGACCATTCTCTCGCCCATCTTCGTGACCCTTGAGGTGGTGCTCGAATGTCTGCTTCCCTTCTTTATCGCCGGGCTCCTCGGCTATATGGAGGAGGCGCGCCTCGGGCTGCATTCCCTGCAACTGTGGGGTACGGAGGGCAAGTTCGGCATCGGGCAGTATGCCTGCATCCTCATTGCGATGGCCATTGCCTCGCTCGTGAGCGGCATGCTCTCGGGCCTCTTCTGCGCAAAGGCTTCGGCGGGTTTTGCGAGAAACCTCAGAAGAGATCTCTACTATAAAGTACAGGACTTCTCCTTCGAGAACATCGACAAGTTCTCCACGCCCTCCCTCGTCACCCGCATGACGACGGACGTGGGCAACGTGCAGATGGCCTTCATGATGATCATCCGCGTTGCCGTTCGCAGCCCGATGATGATGATCTTCTCCGTCGTGATGGCCTTCCTCATGGGCGGCAATCTCGCATGGATCTTCGTGGGCGTCATCCCGCCGCTCGCGGCCATTCTCTTCTTCATCATGTGGAAGACCATGCCGCTGTTCAGGCGCCTCTTCCATAAATACGACGACCTCAACGAGAGCATCCAGGAGAATATCTCGGGCATCCGCGTCGTCAAATCCTATGTGCGCGAGGACTTCGAGAAGCAGAAGTTCGACCGCGCGGCGACGGAATTGCAGCGCGACTTCACCAAGGCCGAGCGCATCCTCGCGTGGAACAACCCCGTGATGCAGTTCTTCTTCTACTCTGTCCTCTCGACGGTCCTCTTCCTCGGCTCCTATCTCGTGCTTACCGAGACGCCCGTCGGCCTGGGCGTGACGCTGCAATACACGACCATCTCCCAGCTCATCGTCTACGGCATGCAGATCTTGACGTCGCTCATGATGTTCTCCATGACCTTCGCCATGATCGCCATGTCCATCGAGAGCATGCGCCGTATCTATGAGGTCCTCAGCGAGGACTCCACCCTGCACAGCCCCGAGAATGCCTTGACGGAAGTCGCAGACGGCTCCATCGACTTCGACGGCGTCTCCTTCAAATATTCCTCGGGCGCCGAAAAGAACGTTTTGGACGGCATCGACCTGCACATCAGATCGGGCGAGACCATCGGCGTCATCGGCGGCACGGGCGTGGGTAAGACTTCGCTCGTCAACCTCATCTCCCGCCTCTATGATGCGACGGAGGGGAGCGTGAAGGTAGGAGGCAGGGACGTAAAGGAATACGACCTCGAAGTCCTGCGCAACCAGGTGGCCGTAGTGCTCCAGAAGAACGTGCTCTTCTCGGGGACCATCAAGGAGAACCTGCGCTGGGGCGACCCCGACGCCACCGACGAGGAGCTCGAGGCGGCCTGCAAACTCGCGCAGGCGGATGAGTTCATCCAAAACTTCCCCAAGAAATACGATACCTACATCGAGCAGGGCGGCACCAATGTCTCGGGCGGGCAGAAACAGCGCCTTTGCATCGCCCGCGCCCTCTTGAAGAAGCCCAAGATCCTCATCCTCGACGACTCCACTTCCGCCGTCGATACCCACACGGACGCCCTCATCCGCAAGGCCTTCCGTGAATACATCCCCACGACGACCAAGATCATCATCGCCCAGCGCACCTCCTCCGTGGAGGACGCCGACCGCATCGTCATCATGGACGCGGGCAAGATCGTAGCCGTCGGCACGCACGAAGAACTCATCGGGACCAACGAGATCTACACCGAGGTCTACAACACGCAGAACAAGGGCGGCAAGGCCATCTCTTCGCTCAAAGAGATGGGAGAATTGGATGAAGAGGGGGGCGAGAACTGATGGCAAGAATGGCAATGGCGCGCCCCGCGCGCGGCGCAAAGGGGAACGTCCCCAATCTGAAAGCGCCCAAGGGGACCTTCAAGCGCACGATCAAGGCGCTCTTCCACTACTACCCCAAGATGATGACGATCGCGCTCATCTGTATCATCTTCAACGCCGTCGTCTCCGCGCTTCCCTCCATCTTCATGGAGCGGATCTTCAAGGCCATCGAGGCGGCGACGGAGCAGGGCGTCCTCTGGGACCAGCTCGTCGATCTCGGCTCGGAGGGGTATCCCGCCATGGTGAGCGTCTCCTCCTATATCACGACGAGCATGCTCACGCTCATCGGGCTGTATGTCATCTCCCTCGCCTCGGGCGCGGTGGATAAACAGCTCATGGCGATCATCACGCAGGGATTTTTGAAGAAGATGCGCGGGCAGATGTTCGACGGCATGCAGGATCTGCCCATCAAATACTTCGATACCCACAACCACGGCGATATCATGAGTTATTATACCAACGATATCGATACGCTCAGGCAAGTCATTTCGCAGTCCTTGCCCCAACTTCTCACGTCAAGCGTGATGGTCATCACACTGTTCATCATCATGATGGTATACAGCGTGTGGCTGCTTCTCATCGTCCTCGGCTTCATCGTGATCATCCTCTTTGTCACAAAGGTGGTGGGCGGCGGCGCGGGAAGATTCTTCCTCGGCCAGCAGCGCGCAGTCGCACAGACGGAGGGCTTCATCGAGGAGATGATGAACGGGCAGAAGGTCGTCAAGGTGTTCTGCCATGAAGAGGCCGCCAAGGCCGACTTCGACAAGGTGAACGATCACCTCTGCGAGCAGTCCACCAAGGCCAACGCCTACGCCAACATGCTCATGCCCATTTTGGGCAATATCGGCCATGTGCTCTATGTGCTCATCGCGCTCCTCGGCGGCGTGTTCATCCTTGCCGGGGTGCACAATTTCGGCCTCATCAACCTCTTCGACCGCGCGGAGGCGGGATTCTTCACCGTCGCCAATGTTGCGGCGTTCCTGCAAATGACGCGGCAGTTCTCCAACAACATCAACCAGGTCTCCAACCAGGTCAACCCCGTCGTCATGGGCCTTGCGGGCGCCGCGCGCGTGTTTGCGCTCATCGACGAGAAACCCGAGGCGGACGAGGGGTATGTCACCCTTGTCAACGTGAAGGAGGCCGAAGACGGCACGCTCACCGAGGCGGAAGAACGCACGGGCGTGTGGGCATGGAAGCACCCGCACAAGGAGGACGGCACGGTCACCTACGAGAAACTGTGCGGCGACATCCGCATGTACGACGTGGACTTCGGCTATGACCCCGAGAAGATCGTGTTGCACAACATCAGTCTCTATGCCAAGCCGGGGCAGAAAGTGGCCTTTGTGGGCGCGACGGGCGCGGGCAAGACGACCATCACCAACCTGCTCACGCGGTTCTATGATATCCAGGACGGGCGTATCCGCTATGACGGCATCAACGTGACCAAGATCAAGAAAGGGGAACTGAGGCGGGCCATCGGCATGGTCTTGCAGGACACCAACCTCTTCACGGGCTCGGTCATGGACAACATCCGCTACGGCCGTCTCGACGCCACGGATGAGGAGTGCATTGCGGCGGCCAAGTTGGCGGGCGCGGACGACTTCATCACCCGTCTCCCCGAGGGCTACAATACCATGCTGCACCAGAACGGGGCCAACCTCTCGCAGGGGCAGCGGCAACTTCTGTCCATTGCGCGCGCGGCGGTCGCCGACCCGCCCGTCATGATCCTGGACGAGGCGACGAGCTCCATCGATACGCGCACGGAGGCCATTGTCCAGCGCGGCATGGATAAACTGATGGAGGGGAGGACGGTGTTTGTCATCGCGCACAGACTCTCCACGGTCAAGAATTCCAACGTGATCATGGTCCTGGAGCAGGGGCGCATCATCGAGCGCGGCACCCATGACCAGCTCATCGACCTGAAAGGGAAGTATTATCAGCTCTACACCGGCGCCTTTGAATTGGAGTAAAATCTCGCGGCGACGGTGTGAGCGCCCGCCCCTTGGCGCCCAAGCCCAATCGAAGCGTCATTCTGAGCCGAATAAGTAAGAATTTGAGCGAATAGCCCATCCGCGAAGAATCTTGCTACGCCCAAGTATCGTGTAAGCGCTCCTTGGGCGCCCAAGCCCAATCGAAGCGTCATTCTGAGCCGATAAAGTTTGATTTTCATCGAACAGCTCATCCGCGAAGAATCTTGCTACGCCCAAGTATCGTGCGAGCGCCCCTTGGCGCCCAAGCCCAACCCGAGCGTCATTCTGAGCCGAATAAGTATGAGTTTGAGCGAATAGCCCATCCGCGAAGAATCTTGCTACGCCCAAGTATCGTGCGAGCGCCCCTTGGCGCCCAAGCCCAACCCGAGCGTCATTCTGTCCGACCTCAATCAAAGCGTCATTCTGAGCCGAAACGGCATGGATTAGAGCGAACAGCTCATCCGCGAAGAATCTTGCTACGCCCAAGTATCGTGCGAGCGCCCCTCGGCGCCAAGCCCGTGTAAGCGAATCCACAGCCTTGTCACATCTCACAGGCCTCTATGCCTCGATTGCGGGCAAGAAAAGGCCATTGTCCCAGAATTGTTTCAAGAAAGTTACAGATTTGTGCTTGTAACGGCAACAGACTTGTGCTATAATGTTCCCCGAAGACGGGGAGAGGCTCCGCTGTCACGGCGGGGTTTTTTCATAAAAAGGGGGAGCCATGGAAGCAACGGATTTCGGCGCGCGGTTGGCATATCTGAGGAAGGAGGCGCGGCTCACGCAGGAGGAGCTCGCCGAGAAGATCGGCGTCTCGCGGCAGACCGTGACCCGTTGGGAGACGGGGGAGACCATCCCCGCGCTGGATGCGCTCATCAATCTCGCAGCGGCCTTCGATATCTCCCTCAATGAGCTCGTCTACGGGCAGAACGGGGAGGAATTGGCGGCGTCGGAGGGCACCATGTCTGAGACGGAACCCCCGCGCTCCGCTGCAAAAGGCAAGCATTTCAAGGCACGGGCGACCATAAAGATCGTCGTTCTGACCGTTCTCATCACCATATGTGCATTCATTGCATGTTTCTCGTGCGTGCTCGCGGCGGGCATATCGGGAACGGAGAACATGGGATTTCTGTTTACGTTTTATCCGCTCTATTGGACGGTGGTGATCGCGACCATTTTCATCCTGCTCGGCGCTGGGCTCATCAGCGTCCTCATCGCGACCGTCGTCCTGATTTTAAAAGACCGCCACGATCCGTGACGGGTGAGGTGGCGATAGGGCCCAATCAAAGCGTCATTCCGTCCGCTCAAGCCCAATCAAAGCGTCATTCTGAGCCGCAACGGCTTGGTTTTTATCGAACTGCCCATCCGCGAAGAATCTTGCTACGACCAAGCCTGTGCGAGCGTCCCTTGGCGCCCCTGTAAGGGGAGCTGGCCCGCGGCCCTTGGCGGGTCTGCCCGACCGAGGTTTCTGATTGCGCTACTAAGGTCGACACGAGCGCGTAGCGCGAAGTAGGGGTTTCGGATGAGCGCCCAACCTCATCCCGAGCGTCATTCTGCCCGCTCAAGCCCAATTAAAGCGTCATTCTGAGCCGACCGAGTATGATTTTCACCGAACTGCTCATCCGCGAAGAATCTTATTACGACCAAGCTCGTGTGAGCGTCCCTTGGCGCCCCTGTAAGGGGAGCTGGCCCGCGGTCCTTGGCGGGCCTGAGGGGTTTTATGCACATAGAACCGTAGGACAGAAACCCTTTCGGCGCACAAGGGCAGTGCGCCACTTTCCCTTACAGGGACAGCAAGGAGCGTCGGACTTCGTACTTCGGGATCCTTCGGGGACAGGCGCATCGGACTCCGTATCATCATTACGGCTCAGGATGACGCGCTTACCACCGCGGACTGTGTGTAAGCGGCCAAGGCATTCCAATCACGTCATGTAAAGCGTAAATCATTAAAAAGGAGGGAAAGATATGTATAAAAAATTTTTTATAGGGGCGGTCGTTTCCCTTGCGGTCTGCGTCGCCCTTTGCGGGTGCGACATGTTCGATTACATTTCCCTTTTCGAGAAAAAAGAGGAGATCACCGAACTGTATCCCGTGAAGGCGGGCAGATATGTTGCCGAGGAGCTTGTCACCGCGGAGGGGGTACCCATGCCCGCGATCACCTCATTCGAATTCACAGTCGAAGCGACAGATCTTACCGATGACGGCTTTGAAGAGATGTACGAGAGCAAGGACGAACTGACCAAAAATTCCTCCTTCGGATATATCCGCAATCAGGGCAGTAATGTCTACTATTTTGTCACACCGCACATCGCATATACTGCGTCGGCCGAGACGAGGAGCAGGGTCACGTCCACGGGAGACAGTTGCATCTCCCCGCTGATGCTTCGGAAAGCGGCGCGGGAAGGCGGGATGATCAGCCATAATTATGAGCATTACCTCAAACACACCTGCGGGTTTTATGGTATGATACTATATGTCGAGCGCGTGGACGCCGTACAGCAGTCCTTGGTCGATGTCTATTCGTTCACGCTTACCTTTGACGAGGGCGGCACGGCGGACGACATGCCCGTGAGAGTCGCGGTTGAATACCACGAGGCAGGAAACAACGCCTCCAAGGATATTCCCGACGCCTACACATTCCGCTTGAAGTACAAGTCGGCATGATTTCTGCGGCCTTGACCGCATCCGTGGGTACCATGTCCGCGTGCCCCCTCCATGGGAGGGGGTAGGGGGGGGTGCGACGGGGCCCATGCAGAGTCCCCTTGGCGCCCCTGTAAGGGGAGCTGGCCCGCGGTTCTTGGCGGGCCTGAGGGGTTTTACGCACATAGAACCGTAGGACAGAAACCCTTTCGGCGCACAAGGGCAGTGCGCCACTTTCCCTTACAGGGACAGCAAGGAGCGTCGGACTCCGTATCATCATTACGGCTCAGGATGTCGCGCTTACCGCCACTGCGCCCGAGCCCGTGCAAGCGCACACCCGCAACAACAAATTTCTCTGCATAAAAAAACAGTCCCGTGGGGGACTGTTTTTCGTATCCGTGAGGCTTGGCCTCAGACATGGTATGGGGATTTACTCTCTCCCTGCCATCTTCTTGTAGCCTGCAAGGCGCTCCTTCGAGCTCTCCTCCGTCTTCTTGAAGAGCTCTTCGGCAACGGCGGGCTGCGTCTTCTTGAGGGAGGCGTAGCGGGTCTCGCCGAGGATGAATGCCTGGTAGTCGCCCGTGGGATCCTTGGAGTCGAGCGTGAAGGGATTCTCGCCCTTGGCCGTGAGCTCGGGATTGTAGCGGTAGAGCTGCCAGTAGCCGCACTCGACGGCGCTCTTCTCTTCGGCCTGCGACTTGGTCATATTGATGCCGTGGTTGATGCAGGGCGCGTAGCAGATGATGAGCGACGGGCCGTGGTAGGCCTCCGCCTCTTTGAGCGCTTTCACGAGCTGGGCCTTGTCTGCACCCAACGCGCACTGGGCGACGTACACATACCCATAGCTTGCCGCGATCATGCCGAGGTCCTTCTTCTTGACGCGCTTGCCGCTCGAGGCGAATTTGGCAACGGCGCCGATGGGGGTGGACTTACTTGCCTGTCCGCCCGTGTTGGAGTAAACTTCGGTATCGAGGACGAGCACGTTGACGTCTTCGCCCGACGCGAGCACATGGTCGAGGCCGCCGTAGCCGATGTCGTATGCCCAGCCGTCGCCGCCGATGATCCAGAAGGACTTCTTCACGAGGCAATCCTTCTCCGCGAGGATCTCATTGAGGAGCGCGAGCTCTTCGCCTTCGCACTCGGCCTTGCAGTCTTCGAGGTCCTTGACGAGGGCCGCCGCAGCCGCCTTGCTCCCTTCCGCATCGTCCATGGAGGCGATCCAGTCGGTGAGGATCTTTTGGCATTCGGGGTATTCCGCCCACATGTCGGCGAGCTTTTGCACCTTGTCGGCGAGGGCCGCACGGCGTGCCTTGTAGGCGAGATTCATGCCGTAGCCGAACTCCGCGTTGTCCTCAAAGAGGGAATTGGCCCAGGCGGGACCGTGTCCCTGCTTGTTGACGGTATAGGGGCAGGTGGGGGAGGAGCCGCCGTAGATGGAGGAGCAGCCCGTCGCGTTGGCGACGATCATCCTGTCGCCGAAGAGCTGGGTGACGACCTTCACATAGGGCGTCTCGCCGCAGCCTGCGCATGCACCCGAGAACTCGAAGAGGGAAGGGGTGAACTGCGACTTCTTGACATCTGCCATCTTGACGGCGGAGAGGTCGACTTCGGGCAGTTCGACGGCGTATTCCCAATTCTTGGCCTCGACTTCCTCGAGCTCGGCGAAGGGCGTCATGACGAGGGCCTTGTTGCCCTTCATGCCGGGGCAGACTTCCGCGCACACGCCGCAACCCATGCAGTCGAGCGGGGAGACCTGCATTCTGAACTCATAGCCGGGGACGCCCGTCGCGGGCTTGGTAACAAAGGCCTCGGGCTTTTCGGCGCCTGCGGCCACGAGAGCGGGACGGATGCAGGCATGCGGGCAGACGAACGCGCATTGGTTGCACTGCACGCAGTTTTCCTTGACCCACTTGGGAACGGTGACGGCCACGCCGCGCTTCTCATACTTGGTGGTACCCGTAGGCACGGAGCCGTCTGCATTGAAGGCGGAGGAAGGCAGCTTGTCGCCCTCGAGCGCGAGGATGGGAGCGACGACGGAACGGAAGTAGTCGTTGTCGGCGAGCTTGACCATCTCGGCGCCCTCCGTCGTGGTCGCCCAGCTTGCAGGGATCTCGATCTTGACGAGGTGCTCCTTGGCGGAGTCGATGGCGTTGTAGTTCATCTGCACGATGGCGTCGCCCTTTCTCGCGAAGGACTTGTAGGCCATCTTCTTCATGAAGTCAACGGCGTCGGTGTAGGGCATGATCTGCTCGTTGATGTAGAAGAAGGCGGATTGCAAAATGGTGTTGGTCCTGCCGCCGAGGCCGAGGCCGCGCGCGATGGAGATGGCGTCGATGACATAGAGATTTGCGTGCTTTTGGGCAAGCAGATTCTTCATCTTGGCGGGCAGGTTCTTATCGAGTTCCTCGACGGTCGTCCACGGCGCGTTGAGGAGGAAGGAGCCGCCCTCTTTGAGGTCCGTCGCCATGTCGTAGCGGATGACGTAGGAGGGATTGTGGCAGGCGATGAAGTCGGCCGCGTCGATGAGGTATTCGCTCTGGATGGGCGTCTTGCCGAAGCGCAGGTGGGAGACGGTGATGCCGCCGGACTTCTTCGAATCGTAGAAGAAGTAGGCCTGTGCGTACATGTCGGTGTGGTCGCCGATGATCTTGATGGAGTTCTTATTGGCGCCGACGGTACCGTCCGAGCCGAGGCCGTAGAACTTGCAGGAGGTGGAGCCTGCGGGGGCGGCGTCGAACTTCTCGGAGAAGTCGAGCGAGGAGTTGGTCACATCCTCGAAGATACCCACGGTGAAGTGGTTCTTGGGCTCATCGAGTTCGAGGTTCTTGTAGACGGAGAGCACCATGGAGGGATTGAACTCCTTGGAGCCGAGGCCGTAGCGGCCGCCGACGACCTTGATGCCGCCGATGCCCTTTTCGAGCAGTGCGGTGCAGACGTCGAGATAGAGGGGCTCGCCGAGGGAGCCGGGCTCCTTGGTCCTGTCGAGCACGGCCATCTTCTTGCACGTTGCGGGGATGGCTGCGACGAAGGCGTCTGCGACGAAGGGGCGGTAGAGGCGGACCTTGATGAGGCCGTATTTCTTGCCCTGCGCGTTGAGCTTGTTGATGGATTCCTCCACGGTCTCGGCGCCCGAGCCCATGATGACGACGACTTCCTCCGCGTCGGGAGCGCCGACGTAGTCGAAGAGGTGATAGCTCCTACCGGTGAGCGCGGAGACCTCGTCCATCATTTCCTGCACGATGGCGGGGGTGGCGAGGTAGTAGCTGTTGGCAGTCTCCCTGTTCTGGAAGTAGGTATCGCCGTTCTGTGCGGTGCCGCGCTGGACGGGGTGCTCGGGGTTGAGCGCTCTCGCCTTGAAGGCTGCAACGTCGGCTGCGAGGCCTTTCTTATCGAAGAGGGCTTTGAGCTCGTCATAGTCGATGGTGTCGATCTTGGAGACTTCGTGGGAGGTACGGAACCCGTCGAAGAAGCTGAGGAAGGGCACGCGCGAACGGAGTGTGGCAAGGTGGGCGACGGTGGCGAGATCCATGACTTCCTGCACGGAGCAGCTTGCGAGCATGGCGAAGCCGGTCTGGCGGCAGGCCATGACGTCGGAGTGGTCGCCGAAGATGTTCAAAGAGTGTGCGGCAAGTGCGCGTGCGGAGACGTGCATGACCATGGGAAGGAGCTCGCCCGAGATCTTATACATGTTGGGGATCATGAGGAGAAGCCCCTGCGAAGCGGTATACGTCGTGGTGAGGGCGCCCGCAGAGAGGGAACCGTGCACGGCACCCGCGGCGCCGCCTTCGGACTGCATCTCGGTGATGCGGAGTTTCTGGCCCCACATATTCACGCGGCCCTGCGTGGCCCATTCGTCGGCAGATTCTGCCATGGGAGACGAGGGGGTGATGGGGTAGATCGCCGCGACCTCCGAGAAGGCATAAGCGACATGCGAGGCGGCGGTATTGCCGTCGATAGTCATCTTTGTCATCAAAAAACCTCCATAAATAAATTACCCGTGAAATTTGCGGTGGAGGACGAGCCCCCGGGCCGCTATTCCTATTATAGTACATCCGTTCCGCAAAGTCAACGGCAAACGAAAATTTTTACGGATTTTTTTCTCCTTTCCGTGCCCCGCCGCAGCTCGGCGGTGAGGGGTTTCGGGTAAGCGAACAAGGCATTTCCAATTACGTCATGTTGAGCGTAGTCGAAACATCACCTTATTTTAAGGCTGCGGTGACCCTTCAACTACGTTCAGGGTGACGTGATTAGAACACATGGTCTGTTCCCCAAACAGTCGGACTTCGTACTTCGGGATCCTTCGGGGACAGCCGCGTCGGACTTCGTATCATCATTCCGCCTCAGGATGACGCGCTTACCACCACCGCGCCCAACCCCAACCCGAGCGTCATTCTGAGCCGTAGCGGTACGAGTTTCAACGAACTGCTCATCCGCGAAGAATCTTGCTACGACCAAGCCCATGTGAGCGAATAAGGCATTCCCAATAACGTCACCCTGCCCGATTGAGGCTTCTATTTGTGCTACTAAAATCGACACGAGCGCCCCGCGCGAAGTAGCCGTGTCGAAGGGTCACCTTAGTCTTAAAATGCGGTGATGTTTACTTCGCCTTTGGCTCGTGTCGCGCTTGGAATCACAAATAGAAGCCTCGCGCGGTCGACAGAGCTCAACATGACGTGATTAGAACGCATAGTCTGTTCCCCAAACAGTCGGACTTTGTTCTTCGGGATCCTTCGGAGACAGCCGCGTCGGACTTCGTATCGTCATTCCGCCTCAGGATGACGCGCTTACCACACCACAGGCCCGTTTGAGCGTCCCCTTGCCTTCCCTTTTGGGGAAGGTGCCCGTAGGGCGGATGAGGACGAAACCCTTTCGGCGCACAAGGGCCTCGGGGTACGTTCCCTTACAGGGGGGGGAGAGCGTTTCCCGCCGCCGCAGTCTTTATGCCCCCCCCGATTTCCCCGAAAAAGAGAAACACACAATAATTTCCCAACTTTCACCACTTTTTCATTGTCTTTTTCTTCACGGTTTGGTATAATAGACAGGTATGGGATGGAGAATATGAACGCGCTTGAATTCGAAAATGTGAGTTTTGCCTACGAAGAGGGCGGATTTCACATCGACAAACTGAATTTTTCCGTCGCGGAGGGGGAGCTCGTCGCCGTGCTCGGGCACAACGGCAGCGGCAAGAGTACGCTCGCCCGCCTTTCCAACGGCATCCTGACGGCAGACAGCGGCACCGTGCGCGTCTTCGGGGAGCCCCTCGGCCAAAAAAATCTCTATGAGATCCGCAGGCGCGTGGGGGTCGTCTTCCAGAATCCCGACAACCAGAACGTCGCCTCCGTTGTGGAGGATGACGTCGCCTTCGGCGCGGAGAACATCGGGCTTGCGCGCGAGGAGATCGGCCGCCGCATTGATTTTGCGCTCTCGGCCGTGGGCATGGGTTCCTTCCGCAATGCCACTGTCGCACGTCTCTCGGGCGGACAGAAACAGCGCATCGCCATCGCAGGCGTGCTCGCCCTCCGCCCCGACATCATGATCTTAGACGAATCCACCGCCATGCTCGACCCCCGCGGCAGGAGGGAGATCGTCGACGTCGTCCTCCGCCTCAACCGCGAGGAGAAGATGACCGTCCTCATGATCACCCATTACCCCGAGGAAGCGCTGCTCTGCGACCGCGCGATCGTCATGAACCGCGGGGAGATCGTCATGCAGGGGACCCCCGCCGAGATCTTCGGGCGGCACGAGGAACTGCTCACCTACAATTTAGATCTCCCCCGCATCGGAAAGCTGTGCAAGACGTTACAGGAGGGGGGCATGTCCGTAAGAGATACCCTTGATATCCAAATTTTGGCCGACGATATCGCAAAGGAGCTCACATGCGGATCGTAGCCGAACACCTCACATATACCTACAATGAGGGCACCCCTTTTGCGGCGCGCGCCCTCGACGACGTCACCCTCACCATCGAGGAGGGGGAGTTCTTCGGCATCCTCGGCCACACGGGGAGCGGGAAGTCCACCTTCGTCCAGCATCTGAACGGTCTCATCCGTCTGCCGTCCTCGCAAAAGCATCCCAAAAAGCGCAGGGCAAAGAGGGGGGAAGTACTGCCGCCCGCGCCCGTGCTCAGGGTGGGGGAGTTCGACCTCACCGACCGCAAGACGGACTTTACCGCCCTCCGCAAAAAGGTGGGCATCGTCTTCCAATACCCCGAGCAACAGCTCTTTGCCGAGACGGTGAAGGACGACGTTGCCTTCGGACTCAAAAGTTTTGCAGACAAGAAGTCGCAACCTTCGGCGGAGGAGATCGAACGGGCTGTGCGCGAGGCACTCACGGCCGTGGGCCTCTCCTATGAGGAAGTCGCCGAGAAGTCTCCCTTCGACCTCTCGGGCGGACAAAAGCGCCGTGCCGCCATCGCAGGCGTCATCGTCACGAAGCCCGAAGTGCTCATCCTCGACGAGCCCGCGGCGGGGTTGGATCCCCTCGGCAAAAAAGAGGTGGCACGGCTCCTCCACAGCCTGCACGAGACGTGGTGCAAGACGGTCATCATCGTCTCCCACGACATGGATGAGATCGCGGAGAACTGTACCATGTCCGCGGTCTTCGAGGATGGAAGGGTGAAATACGTCCTCCCGCCCCGTGAGCTCTTCAAGCATGCGGACGAGCTCCTCGGCATGGGGCTCGACATCCCGCTCGTCGCAAAACTTTGCCGCGAACTCAGCGCGCGTGGGATCGAGATCGACTGCGATCTCACTGCGGACGGCTTCGTCAAGGCCGTGCTCGCAAAGCGGGGGCAGGCATGAAAGACGTCTCCTTTGGCCAATACTATCCCGTGGATTCGGCCATCCACCGCCTCGATCCCCGCCTCAAACTGCTCTTTCTCATCGCGTTCATCGTCGTCATCTTTGTCGCGAACAGCTTTTGGGGACTGCTCGTGTGCGCGGGGGTATTGCTGCTCGCCGTGCTCCTCTCGCACATCCCGCCGTGGAAAGTCCTCCGCTCTGTGCGCGGGGTCATCTTCCTCGTGCTGTTCACGGCCGTCATCAACGTCTTCTTCTATGCCGGCGAGACGGTCTATTGGAGCTATGGCGTCATCACGGTCTCCAAGGAGGGCATCATTTTCTCCGTCTTCCTCGTGCTCAGGCTCGTGCTCCTCGTCATCTGCTCCTCTCTTCTGACGTATACGACCACCCCCGTCGCGCTCACCGACGGCGTCGAGAGCCTGCTCTATCCCCTCAAGCTCATCCGTTTCCCCGTGCACGAGCTCGCACTCATCATGAGCATCGCGCTCCGCATGATCCCCGTGCTCACCGAGGAGACGGGCCGCATCCAAAACGCCCAAAAGGCGCGCGGGGCAGACTTCGAGTCCAAAAACATCGTCACGCGCATCAAGGCGTTCATCCCCGTGCTCGTGCCCCTGCTCATCTCGGCCCTGCGGCGTGCAGACGAGCTCGGCGAGGCCATGGAGGCCCGCTGTTACATGGGCGGCAAGACGCGCACCAAGTATAAAAAACTCCGCTTCGGGTGGGGAGACCTCGTCGCCTTTCTCATCGGGGCGGCCATGCTCGCGGGCGTCATCCTGCTGAGGGTGTATGTGGGAGGGGTATTGTGAGATACGTTCTCCTCGTCTCCTATGACGGCACGCACTTTGCGGGCTACCAGCGCCAAAAGCGCGGTGAGCGCACGGTGCAGGGCGTCCTCGAACATGCGGCGGAAGAAGTCTTCGGCGCTCCCACCCGCGTCACGGCGAGCGGGAGAACGGATGCGGGCGTGCATGCGCGGGGGCAGGTCTGCCACCTCGACGGCGAGACGGCGATCCCGCCCGGGAAACTGCGCGAGTGTATGAACGTACGCCTCCCGCCCGACTGCAAGGTTTTGGCTTCGGCGGCGGCCCCGGAGGGGTTCGATGTCACGCGGGGCGCGAAAAAGAAGACGTACATCTACCGTTTCTACACGGCGGCCTGCGAACTGCCTCTCCTCTCCCGTTATGCCGTCCGCGTCCGCGAGACGCCCGAGCTCGGGCGCATGCAGGCGGCGGCGGGGCTTCTCTCGGGCGAACACGACTTCGCGGCCTTCTCCTCGACGGGGTCCTCCGCGAAGACCACCGTGCGCACGGTCCACGGCATTGTCATCCGCATGCAGACGCAAAAGGACCATACCATGTACGAGATCGAGGTCACGGGAAGCGGGTTTTTATACAACATGGTACGCATTCTCGCGGGCGAAATTTATGCCGTGGGATGCGGCAAGGGAACGGAAAACATTGCGCGCGCCTTTGAGGGCGGCGGGCGCTCGCTGATTGCCGGGACGATGCCCCCCGCGGGGCTCACGTTGGAAGCGGTCGACTATGGCATCTCCCTCTTCGGGGAGGGCGAGTAAGGAGGAACTATGGAATTTTTCCAATTTGTCATCACGGCGCAATACATTCTCGAGGCGTTCGGCCTGTTCCGGCTCGACGTGGAGACGGTCGCCGAGGCGCTCACGATCATTCTTCGCGAGTACATCATCTGTGCCTGCGTGGGCGGGGGGGTATACATTGTCCTGACCGTTCTCGGGGGCATCGGGCTCATGAAGATGGCAAAGCGCGCCGGCATTCCGCATGCGTGGATGGGCTTCATCCCCTTCCTGAACACATGGTATGCGGGCAAGCTCGCGGGCGAGGCGTATTTCTTCGGGCAGAAGATGAAGCGCACGGGGCTGTACGCGGCCATTGCAGAGGGGCTTTACTGCGTGGTAAGCGCCCTCACGCTCATCTCGTCCTTCGTCTTTTTGCAGTATAGCGACGGGGGGGTGGGCTACAACCAGATCACGGGTGAGAGCTACCGCACCATCGAAGTCGTGCCCTCGCACATTCCGCAGGGGCTGAGATGGCTCTACGACTTCCGCTATGGGTTCAGCGCCATCGAAACGGTGCTCGACTTCATCCTCATCGTTCTGCTCTTCGTGCTGTTCATCGCGTTTTTCAGGAAGTACTACGCGCGCGGGCCCATCTTAATGGCCTTCCTGAGCGCCCTGCTTCCCTTCCGCGGGCTGACGATCTTTGCCGTGCGGAACAACGCGGCCGTCGATTACAACGAGTACATGCGCAAGCGGATGGAGGAGATGGCGCGGCGTTCCCAGCAGCAATACGGCCCGCAGGGACCCTACGGGAACGGCCCTTATGCAGGCGGCGGGTACGGGAACGGCCCTTATGGAGGCGGCTACGGCGCCCCGCAACAGCCAAACCCTCCCGAGGATCCCTTCTCGGATTTCGGTGGGTCGGGCGGCAACGCAGGCAACGGCGCAGACAACACCGGCGGCAACGCAGGCGGCAACGCAGGCGGCACGCAACCGCCCTCGGGCGACGACCCTTTCTCGGATTTTTGAACACACCAAAGAAACAGCCCCGCTGTTTCTTTTTTATACAATGGGGAAAGGGATGGGGCGTGTGTCCGCCCAACCCCAACCCACGCGTCATTTTGCCCGATCAACCCCAATCAGCGCGTCATTTTGCCCGACCAACCCCAATCCGCGCGTGCCCCCTCCATGGGAGGGGGGTAGGGGGGTGGGGTGGCGCCGGGGCCTCGTGTGAGCGACCCCTCGCCTTCCCCCATGGGGAAGGCGCCCGTAGGGCGGATGAGGGCAGATGAGGGCGGATGAGGGAACCCCCTTCGGTGCGTAAGGGCATCGGACGTGAACCCCTATGCCCTAAAATACCGCCAATGCTCCAAAAATGTTGAATTTTTGTCAATTTTCACCGAAAATCATTTTACAAACCGCCCTGTCTCTGTTATAATGAACTATAAACCCATCTTATAATGAATGCGAGAATACTGCATTGACAAGAACCTACGCTTATAATACAGCCGTCATCTCCGCCATTGCCACCGCGCAGGGGGCGGGGGGGATCGCCATCGTCCGCATGAGCGGGGAGGGGGTCCTCGATATTGCGCACGCGATGTGCCCCGTCGCTTTCTTCGAACCCAACCGTATGTATCCCGCCGAGATCGACGCGGGCACTCTGAAAGACCGCGGCCTCGTCGTCTATTTCGCCGCCCCGCGCTCGTTCACGGGGGAAGACGTCGTCGAGTTCCACTGCCACGGCGGCAACGAGATCGCCCGCGCCGTCCTCCGCCGCACCGTCGCCTTGGGGGCACGCCTCGCCGAGCGGGGGGAATTCACCAAGCGCGCCTTTTTGAACGGCAAGCTCTCCCTTTCCGCGGCCGAGGGCATGGCAGACATGATCAATGCCCGTTCGGAGGCCGAGGTGCGTGCCGGCTACTCCCTCTACGGCGAAAAACTTGCCCGCGAGGGCAGACGCATGCAGGCGCTTTTGAAGACGGCGCTCGCGAGTGTGGAGGCTGATCTCGATTACCCCGAGGAGGATCTGAATTTACAGTCACGGACGGAAATCGAGGGTACCATGTCCGAGATCGAGGCTTCGCTAAGCCGTCTGCTCGCCCAATACAGCGCGGGAAGACGCCTCAAAGACGGCGTCCGCGTTGCCATCGTGGGCAGGCCGAACGCGGGCAAGAGTTCGCTCTTCAACGCCCTTCTCGGCTACGGCCGTGCGATCGTCTCGGAGACTGCCGGGACCACGCGCGATACCGTCGAGGAGAGCCTCACGATCCGCGGCGTGCGCTTCGTGCTCACGGACACGGCGGGGCTCCGCGAGGGGGAAGACGACATCGAGCGGGAGGGTATCCGCCGCGCAGGGCAGGCCATGGAGGCCTCCGACCTCATCCTCTACCTCAAAGAGGAGGGCGACGCGCCCGTCTTTCCCGCGGGTACGCCCGTCATCACCGTGGGGGCCAAGTGCGACCTCGGTGCCAAGGCGGGGTGCGATCTGTCTGTCTCCTCTCTCACGGGCGAGGGGTTGGACGCGCTCAGAGCGCTCATGTATGAACGCGGCTTCGGGCGGGAGAACGACGGCGCCTTCCTCATGGAGGAGCGGCACTACCGCGCGCTCGGCCGGGCACGGGCTTCGGCGCACACCGCATGCGAAATGATCCGCGGCGGGCTTCCCCCCGAACTCTATGCCGAGGAACTCCGCGCTGCCTACACCGCACTCGGCGAGATCACGGGCGAGACGGCTTCGGAGGCAGTCATCGCGGAGATCTTTGAGAAATTCTGCGTCGGAAAGTGAGCCGTTCACGTCGTCGGGGCACCCCATGTCTGCGGTATACCCCCTGCGGCGCTGGCGTAGCGGGCAAATGAGCAAACAAGCAAGCGAGCAAACAAGGAGGCCGGATCATGGTCAATCTCGATTTATATAGGGTATTTTACACAGTCGCGCGGTGCGGCAGCCTGACGAAGGCCGCGGAGGAGCTGTATATCTCCCAGCCCGCCATTTCGCAGGCCATCAAGCAGCTCGAGGCCCAGCTCGGCACGCCGCTCTTCAACCGCATGCGCAAGGGCATGGAGCTCACGGCACAGGGCGGGGAGCTCGTCTACAAGGACGTCGAAAAGGCGTTGAAACTGCTCAGCGGGGTAGAGGAAAAGCTCGCCGAGCTCAGGGAGACGCCGACGGGCACCCTCCGCATCGGGGCCTCGGCATCCATTTTCCAATATATTCTCTCGGGCAAGATCGTCGAATACCGCAACCGCTACCCGCAGGTCAAGATCGAGCTCATCTCAGACGTCTCGCCCAAGATCATCGAGTATTTGAAGACCGACCGCTGCGACGTGGGCTTTCTCAACCTGCCCTGCGCGGACGACAACGAGATCGCGCTCGGCGATCCCATCTGCATCCTGCACGACGTCTTCGTGGTGGGCAAGGCGTATGCGCACCTCTGTGAGCGGGGCGAGCTCTCGCTCGGCGACATCGGCCGGTTTCCGCTTCTGCTCATGAAGGAGCACACCGTCGCGCGCACTTCCTTTGAGAATTATTGCCGCTCTTTCGGGGTCAAGATCTCCCCGTCGGTGGAGGTGGACAGCTGGGATTTCATGAAGCGGCTTGTCACGCACGGCATGGGCATCGGCTGTATCCCGCGCGAATACGCGCTCCGTCGGCTGCAAGAGGGGCTGCTCTACGAGCTGAACGTCCAGCCCACGCTGCCGCTGAGGTCCATCGGGATGGCTCTTCCCGCAGACAGCAACAAGCCGTTCGCCCTGCGCTCCTTCATCGGGCTCTTCGAAGACAATGGCCAGCCGCTCGACGCGGAATAAAAATGCAAACGGCGCCCCCGGGCGCCGTTTTTTCATCTCCTCGATATTTGCGCTCAAGCTCGTGTGAGCGTCCCTTGGCGCCCAAGCTCGTATGAGCGACCCCTTGGCGCCCCTGTAAGGGGAGCTGGCCCGCGCCCTTGCGGGACTGAGGGGTTTCGATTGACGACCGAGCTCAACCCGAGCGTCATTCTGCCCGACCAAGTCTAACCCGAGCGTGCCCCCTCCATGGGAGGGGGGTAGGGGGGTGGGGTGGCGACCAAGCCCAATCAAAGCGTCATTCTGAGCTGATAGAGCGTGAATTAGAGCGAACTGCCCATCCGCGAAGAATCTTGCTACGCCCAAGTATCGTGTGAACGAACAAAGCATTCCAAATTACGTCATACTGAGCAAGGTCGAAGCATCACCTTATTATAAACTGCGGTGACCCTTCAACTACGTTCAGGGTGACGTATTTAGAGGCATGGTTCGTTTATCGAGCTGGGTGGGGTGGCGATCGAGCCCATTGCAAGCGATACCCCCTCCTTGGGGAGGGGGGTAGGGGGGTGGGGGCTATGATAGGCCTTCCTTATAAAACTCGATCGGTTTTCCTCATAAAGCGGAAAGAACAGTTGTATTCCCCACCTCAGTCACGATGTGACAGCTCCTCCCCAAGGAGGAGCTTTTCATCGGACTCACCCTCTTCATTCCAACCGCCCAAGGCAACCTTCCTTACATCCCTCCCCGCCCCTAAAAAAATTTTTGGAAAATTTTTCTTTTTTCGTCACAAAACCGTCTGCAAAATTGTTATACTTATGAAAAGCATCGAGGAGAGTGCCATGGAGCGATCGGAGATCGAGAGAGTGTTTGAAGAGTACGGCAACGCGCTCTATCGCCTTGCCCTCTTCTACGTGCGTTCGGCGGCCGACGCGGAGGACGTCGTGCAGGATGTTCTTCTCACCTATCTGCAAAAGGGGGAGGGGAAGAGCAGGGCGTGGCTCACCAAGGTGACGGTCAATCGCTGCATCAATCTACTGAAAAAGAAGAGGCGTGAGACGGCCTTTGACGAGAGCGACTACGCTGTCTCGCCGATCGGGGACGACCTCTATGAGGCGCTTGGCGCGCTCTCCGTGAAGGACAGGGAGATGGTGTGGATGTATTACTTCGGAGGTTACACGACGAAGGAGATCGCCGGGCAGCTACATATGGGCGAGGCAGCGGTACGCAAGCGCATGGAGCGTGCAAGAAAGAGTTTAAGGCAGTATATGGAGGGATCATGACACAGTTTGAAAACATCGGAAACATTTCTATCGGGGCGGGTTCACGGGAGCGCATCATCCAAAACATCGCGGCAAGATTATCGTTATCGGAGGCCAAACCTCGGACATGGTATAGGGTAACGCGGTCAAAGCCTTTCAAAATTGCCGTGTCCTTTACGCTTGCCGCCGTGCTCGTCCTCTCCGTCGCCCTCCCCGTTGGGCTTGCAAACAGAAGTGGGACATTTACGGAGCAAGTCTCTCCGTATATATGTGCTGTAAAATTTGACAATAATTTTTATTCTAACGGAGATGTCGGCGTGGAAATCTATTTGAATTTGTCCGTATATTCGCTTATCGTTCGTTCTCCCGCTCAAGAGCTCTATCCGCTCTCATTATTTTATGACGAAACCGCTACGGACAGTCCTTTTGATTGGAGATACGATCGTGAAGGAGCGCTGGAACTCCTCAATGACTTTTCGGAATCGGCGGCTGAGGGGCTCAATGAGAAATATGATGTGTTTGTTGTGGGGGCGTTTGAGGATAAGTTTTTTCATGAGGATTCTCCGTGCTATTCTTACACCGCGACGATTCCGCATTCACTTTTTCATGAAGCCGATGGGAGGAGTATGTTGATCTTAGATTCTTATCTTTGCCTATACGATAAAAATTTGCAAAGAATTGACGATGTTGTATTCAATACCTTTCTATATGTGGAATTTGAACGGAGAGGGGATGAAATCGAACTCTTCGGTCTTTCTTCCAAAAATACCGCGCTATATCCTGTTGCTTCTGATTTTCAGCAACAATGGTACCGAGAACTCTTCGGATTATGAGTGAAAACTAAATTGAAATTCTTATAAAAACAAAGGAGATATAATAAAATGAAGAAAATGAGTTTTTTACTTTCATTGATTTGTGGTGTAATGTTGGCGTTAGGGTTGTT
>CANQJJ010000004.1 GCA_947624215.1 uncultured Clostridia bacterium | reverse complement strand
ATGGAGCGCCTCGTTCGCTATCTTTTTTCTATTCCCTTTTGTCTCACATCAATTGTAATCATACAAAAAATTTTCCCCAAAGGGCGAAAAGCGTTTGACAAACCCCCGCCCGTCTGCTATAATAGGCAGGTAATAAGTGCTTCGGCGAAGGAGGGTTGAATTATGTCCACGATCAAGGTCGGCGATAACGAGAACCTCGAATCCGCGCTCCGCAGATTCAAGAGAAAGTGCTCGCGTGACGGCATCATCGGAGATCTCCGCAAGAAAGAGTTCTACGAGAAGCCCTCCGTCAAAAAGAGAAAGAAGTCGGAAGCCGCGCGCAAGAGAAACAGAAGCTGATAAAGTCCGTACCGCTTGGTACGGATTTTTTCTTGCAAAAAAAGTCGGATATCATCGAACGGAGTTGTTTTATGGAACATACCCTCAAATCACTTGCAAGAGAGGCCAAACAGCGCTTGAAACGCGGCTTTTGGCAGGAATGTGAACAGAAGCTCGAAAAAGAGCGTACCCATGCCCGCAAGGAGGGCATCAACGAGAGCAAACTCGAGCTCTATTTCCGCGATAAGGTCGACGCCGAGATCCGCGGCGAGGCCCCCGATGAATTCTACCTCAAAGTCAAAAAAATGCTCCTCGAGGAGGGCGAAGTCTCCGACGCCATCGGCCGCCTCACCGACCGCGCCTACTACGAGACCCTCTCCTATGCCGAACGCCAGCGCTATAGCCTCGACCTCTCCGCCAAATACTTAAAAGCCCTCGAACGCTTCAAGCGCGAATACGAATACGAGATCAAGGGAAGAAAATAGCCCGCCGGCCGCCCGCCGTGCATCGATCGTGACCCCATACATGCCCGTGCCGCAAATCTACACGCCGCCGTGCCGTATACCCACATGCCCGTGCCAAAAACCTATATGCGCCCCCGTGTCGAGACCCCACACATGCCCCCGGGCATGTCTTGGAAACCTGCAACGCGGGCCCGTGCATTTTGCCGCATTTGGTTGCATTTTGCCGCGGACTGTGATACAATAGAGGGGTATGGGATCCTTCGAAGAATTAAACGAAGAACAGCGTCTGCCCGTCCTCGATACTGAGGGCGCCGTTTTGGTGCTTGCAGGCGCGGGGAGCGGCAAGACCCGCGTGCTCACCGCCCGCATCGCCTATCTCGTCTCCGAGCTCGGCGTGCAGCCCGAGAACGTGCTCGCCATCACCTTCACCAACAAGGCCGCCGACGAGATGAAACAGCGCCTCGAAGACGTCTGCGATACCCGCAGGATGTGGGTGTGCACCATCCACTCCATGTGCGTACGCATCCTGCGCATGTATGCCGAGCGGCGCGGCCTGAAAGACAATTTTTCCATTTACTCCGACCAGGAGCGCAATGCCGTCATCAAGCAGGCATACAAGGAGCTCGGCTACGACGAGGACTCCCTCTTGAAATCGTGCAAATTCCATATCAGCAACGCCAAGATGCTCGGCCTCGGCCCCGAGGAGTATGCAAAGCGCTACCGCTACGAACGCGGCATCGACACGGTGATGAAAGTCTACGCCCGCTACAATGCCCGCCTCAAAGCGAGCAACGCCCTCGACTTCGACGATCTCCTCACCGAGGCGCGCGCCCTCCTGCGGGAGGATGAAGAGGCGCTCGAATACCTCTCGGGCCGCTTCCGCTATATCCATGTCGACGAATTCCAAGATACCAATGCCGTGCAGTTCGACATCATCAAGATGCTCGCGAGTACCCACGGCAACCTCTTCGCGGTGGGGGACGACGACCAGTCCATCTACGGCTGGCGGGGTGCGGAGATCGAGAACATTCTGAGTTTCGAGCGGGTGTATCCCAAGGCGAAGGTCTATAAATTGCAGCGCAACTACCGCTCCACGGGGGCCATTTTGGCGCTCGCAAACGCCTCCATCGCTCACAATTCCCGCCGCAAGGGCAAGACGCTCTGGACTAAGGCGCCAGAGGGGGACAAGCCCGTCTTCTATGAGGCGGAGGAAGAACTCGGCGAGGCGCTCTATTGTGCCCGCCGCATTTCCGAACTGCACCACGAGGGCTACAAGCTCTCGGATTTTGCCGTGCTCATGCGCATCAACGCCCTGACGCGCGCCTTCGAGCAGGAGTTCACCAAGTATAATATCCCTTACAAGGTCTTCGGCGGGTTCAAATTCTATGAGCGCAAGGAGATTAAGGACATCCTTGCCTACCTCCGCCTGCTCTCCAATCCCTTCGACGACGAAGCCCTCATGCGCATCATCAACGTGCCCAAGCGGGGCATCGGCGACCGCACGGTGCAGATCTTGCTCGACTATGCCGCACGGGAGGAGATCAGTGCCTACGACGCCGTTCTCGCCGCGGACGAACTTCCCCTCGCCACCGCGATGAAGGAGAGATTGCGCGCGTTCGGCCAATACCTGAGGGAGCTCGTCGTGCTCGCGCAGGTCATGCCCGTCGACGGACTCGTGGACCACATCTACGAGACGGCAGGCATGTACGAGATGTATGCGGGCGATTCGGACGAGGCGGTGACCAAGCGCGCCAACCTCGATGAGTTCAAGAGCTCGGTGGAGCAGTACGTCAAGATGAACGAGGGGGCGGATCTTACCGACTATCTCCAACAGATCACCCTCTACTCGGACACCGACGAGATGGACGACGGGGATTACGTCACCGTTGCCACCATCCATGCCGTGAAGGGGCTGGAATTCCGCTGCGTCTTCCTCATCGGCCTCGAGGAGGACATCATGCCCGCGGCGCGCGCCCTCGACGAACGCAACGGATTGGAAGAGGAGCGGAGATTGATGTATGTCGCCATCACCCGCGCCAAGGAGATGCTGTGGCTCACGCGCTCCAAGAGCAGGTTCCTCTACGGAAGAAGGCAACCCTCCGCGCGCTCGATGTTCGTGGAGGAGCTCAAAGAGGAGCTCGGCATCACGGATGCGCCCGCGGGGAGAAGATATTCGGGGGATTTCGACGGCGGGTTCGGCTACGGCTCCCGCTACGGCTACGGCGGCCGCCCGTCTTCGGGCTCCTTCGGAAGAGGCGGCGGTCCCTATGGGAACTCGTATGGGAGCTCTGCGGGGAGCTCTTTCGGAAGTGCCGGCCGCGGCATTTCGCGTGCCTTTGACGACGCGCCTGCCCCCTCTTTTTCGCGCGACGAGGAGCACTCTCTCGGCACGTTCGGGGGGAGCAAAAAACCGCCTGTGAGGTTCGGCGGGGTAGGCATGTCCGAGGTCAAGCCTCCGCAAACGCCCCGTAAGGACACGGCGGGCTACACGGTCGGCACGCATGTCAAGCACGCGCGGTTCGGAGAGGGGACGGTGATGGCCGTGCGCGGCGAGGGGAAGAATCTCATCGTCACGGTGCACTTTCAGAGCGTGGGGAATAAGGATCTTGCCGCCGCCCTCGCCCCATTGGAGATTTTGCCTTGATTGGGCGAACTGCGTATAAGCTACGCGATACTTCGTCGAAGATGCGCTTCCCTTGGTTGCGTACGAAAAAGTACGCGCCCGTCGGGAATGCTCCTTCTCCTCGTCTCGCTTGCTTCTCCGCAGTTGCGTTTGACAAAAAAAAGTACGATTTTTTTTTCAGTGAATTTGGAACGGTCGGGTCGCGACATGGTACCCCCCTTGGCGCCCAAGCCCATCCCGCTCGTGCCCCCTCCATAGGAGGGGGGTAGGGGGGTGGGGTGGCGACAGGGCCCGTGTAGAGACCTCATTCCGAACGACCAAGCCCAATCGAAGCGTCATTCTGAGCCGAATAAGTATGAGTTTCAACGACTTGCCCATCCGCGAAGAATCTTACTACGCCCAAGCCCGTGCGAGCGACCCCTTGCCTTCCCTTTTGGGGAAGGTGCCCCGTTAGGGGCGGATGAGGAGAACCCCTTTCGGCGCACAAGGGCAGTGCGCCACCCTTGCAGGGTCAGCAAGGAGGCGCGCCCCAATTCCTTGCAGGGACAGCAAGGGGGCGTCGCTTCCCAGCGCTTCCGCCATGTCTATTTTGGAGAAAAAATATGAACGATCGTATGCGCATGCGCGAATTGTGCGATATCTTGAACAAATGGGCGTATGAATATTACGTCCTCGATGCCCCGAGCGTCTCCGACCGCGAGTATGACAAGCTCTACGACGAGCTCCGTGCCCTCGAACGCGACACGGGCGTGGTCCTCGACGACTCCCCGACCCGCCGCGTGGGGGGCGAACCCGTCAAGGGCTTTGACAGGCATGCCCACATCGCGCGTCTCTTCAGCCTCGATAAGGCGGTCACCGAGGACGAGCTCAACGCCTTCTTCACCCGCGTCAACAAGGCAGGCGCGGCCACCTACACCGTCGAGTATAAATACGACGGCCTCACCGTCTGCCTCACCTATGAGGGGGGCAACTTCGTGCGCGCGACGACCCGCGGCAACGGCGTGGAGGGGGAGGACGTGACCGCACAGGTGCTCACCGTGCCCAGCTTTCCCCTCAGGATCTCCTATACGGGCACCCTCGAAGTGCGCGGCGAGGCGGTCATCCGTCTCTCCGTCCTCAAAAAATTCAACGAGGAACACCCCGAGGAACAGCTGAAAAACGCGCGCAATGCCGCCGCCGGGGCCATCCGCAACCTCGACCCCAAGGTGACGCGCACCCGCCGCCCCGAGATCCTGTTCTACGACATCAATTATATGAGCGACGCGCCCCTGTCCTCACAGGCCGAGGAGCGGGAATTCCTCATCCGCGAGGGGTTCAAGACCTTCCCGTATTTCCGCCTCTGCAAGACGCCCGAGGAAGTCTTTGCCTGCATCGACGAGATCGAAGTGGGCAGAAGATCTTTGGACGTCCTCACCGACGGTGCAGTCATTAAAGTGAATGAGGAAGCCCTGCGTTCGGACATGGGTGCCACCGATAAGTTCCCCCGCTGGGCGATCGCCTATAAATTTGAGGCGGAGGAAGCCGAGACGACGGTGCGCCGCGTCTTTTGGCAGGTGGGCAGAACGGGGAAACTCACGCCGCTCGCGGAGGTCGATCCCGTCGAGCTCGCGGGGGCCACGGTGCGCCGCGCGACCTTAAACAACTACGGCGACCTCACCAAAAAGGACGTGAAAGTGCACTCGCGCGTGCTCATCCGCCGCTCCAACGAGGTCATCCCCGAGATCCTGGGGGCCGTCTCGCACGTCGAGGGCAGCGTGCCCGTGGAGAAGCCCGCCCTCTGCCCCTACTGCGGGAGCGCCGTCAAAGAGGTGGGGGCAAATCTCTTCTGCACGAATGATTCCTGCCCGCCCCGCGTGGTGCAAAAGCTCACCCACTATTGCAGCAAGAACGCCGCGGACGTGGAGGGCATGTCCGAGGAGACCCTTCAATTTTTGTTCGATAAGGGCAAGGTGCGCCGCTTTTCCGATCTCTATGCGCTCACCCGCGAGAGCTTTACGGACGAGACGGGCGAGCTCTTCAAGGGCTTCGGCGAGAAGAAGATCGCAAACCTGCTCGGCGCCGTCGCCTCCTCCAAACACATCCCCCTCGACCGCTTCCTCTACGCCATCGGCATCGGTGGCATCGGACGGGTGGCCGCGCGCGATCTCGCCGCCTTCGGGAGCGTGGAGGCCGTGGGGGCGCTCACCTTCGACGAGCTCGTCGCCCTCGAAAACGTGGGGGAGATCACGGCAAACTCCATCCTCGCCTATTTTGCCGACGAAAAGAACAGGGACGAGCTCGAACGGCTTGCCGCGGCGGGCGTGGAACCCTTCGTAAAACAGCGCGTGACGGAGGGCACTTTTGCGGGCGAGAGCGTGGTACTGACGGGAACGCTTGGTACCATGTCCAGACCCGAGGCGCAGAAACGCATCGAAGCCCTCGGCGGCGTGTGCCAGAGTTCGGTCACGGGAAAGACGACGCTCGTCATCGCGGGCGAGAAGGCGGGCAGCAAGCTCGACAAGGCGAAGAAGGCGGGCATCCGCATCATCGGGGAGGAGGAATTCCTCGCGCTCCTCGGAACTTGAGAGCCGCCGCTCCTCCCGCGTGGGAAAAATTTCCTGCCGCCCAAAATTTGCCGCGAATCACTTGACCGCGCGCGCACGCGTGTGGTATAATGGATATCCACAGGAGAGATATGCAATGTACAGCATGACAGGCTATGGCAAGGGGGAGGCCCGCGACGGCGGCATCACCCTCACCGTGGAAGTGAGATCGGTCAACAACCGCTATTTGGACGTCGCAGTCAAGAGCCCGCGCGTCTTTCTCTCGCAGGAAGAGCGCATCCGTGCCCTCGTGCGCGGCAGTATCTCCCGCGGGCATGTCGACGTCTTCGTCACATATTCCGACCGCCGCGAGAAAGACCGTGCCCTCGACGTGGACATGGACCTCGCCCGTGCCTATGTGCGCGCGGCCGCGGCTCTGAAAGCGGAGTTTTCGGAAATTTCCGACGACTTTGCCCTCTCTTCCCTCCTGCGCCTTCCCGACGTCGTGAAGACGGAGGACGCCCCCGGGGAGGACGCCGCGCTCTACGCCGTCCTCGAAACTGCCCTCGCTTCTGCATTGGAATCGCATAAAGCCATGCGTTATGCAGAGGGGGAACGGTTGAAGGCAGACCTTCTCATGCGCGTGGAGACCATCGCAGGCCTTCGGGATGAGATAGAAAAGCGGGCACCCATGGTCGCGGAGAACTACCGCGTAAAGCTCACAGAGCGCATCAAGGAGCTGCTCGGCGGCAAGGTGGACGAGACGCGCATCCTGACCGAAGCGGCTGTATATTCGGATAAATGCAACATCGACGAAGAGCTCACGCGCCTCGCCTCGCACATCGCGGAGTTCCGCAAGATCGCAGCGCTCGACATCGTCGGCCGTAAGCTCGATTTCCTCGTGCAGGAGTTCAACCGCGAGTGCAACACCGTCTGCTCCAAGTCGGGCGACGGGGAAGTGACGCGGCTCGCGCTCGCGATGAAGAACGAGATCGAGAAGGTCCGCGAGCAGATACAGAATTTGGAGTGACATATGAAGGGGACGATCTTTTGCATCTCCGGTCCCTCCGGCGTCGGCAAGGGGACCATCGTCAAAGAGCTCATGCGCCTCGACCCGGAACTCGCCATCTCCGTCTCGTGCACCACGCGCGACCCGCGCCCGGGCGAACAGGACGGCGTGCACTACTTCTTCATCACGCATGAGGAATTTTTGCGAAAGCTCGGCCGCGGCGAATTCTTGGAGTATGACGAACACTTCGGCAACTACTACGGCACGCTCAAAGATTACGTGACCATGCTCGCCGACCAAGACAAGCTCGTCATCCTCGAGATCGACGTCGTGGGCGCGTTCAAGGCCAAGGAATACTACGGCGCCTCCCGCAAAGTCGTCAACATCTTCATCAAACCGCCGTCGCTCGAAGTCTTGGAGGAGCGCCTGCAAAAGCGGGGCTCGGAGACGGAGTGGCAGCTCGAGGAGCGCAGAAAGCGCGTCAAGTTCGAATACGGGCAGGCCGACAAGTTCGACTACATCGTTCTGAACGACGAAGTCCCCCGCGCCACGCAGGAGATCCTCGGCATCATCGAAAGGGAAAAAAACAAGTGAGGTGACAAGATATGATCAATGAACCGTCGGTAGACGCGCTCGTGCGCAAACTCGGCACGGACGACGCGCCCATCTCCCGCTACGAACTGTGCGTGGTCATTGCCAAGCGTACGCGGCAGATCATCGAGCAGATGCAGTCCACGGGCGTCACGGAACTCCCCGGCAAGCAGAAGGAGATCGTTCTCGCCTGCCAGGAAGTGATGAACGGGAAGTTCAAGAGCACAAGAGACTGAGAAGACGCCCCGTATACCGCGGGGCATTTTTTCAAGAGAGGACCATGTTTGCGGAAGTCATCGTAGACATCGCGCACAGCGACGTCGACAAGATCTTTGATTACGCGTGCGGGGAAGACATCGTGCGCGGGATGCGCGTCGCCGTCCCCTTCGGAAACGGGGTGACGACGGGCTTTGTCATGCGCGTCAAGGAGACTTCGGACGTCCCTCCCGGAAAACTCAGGCGGGTACTGCGCGCGGAGGAGAATTTTCCCTCCCTCAATGAGGAAGCCCTCATGCTCGCCGACGCCATCTCCCTGCGCTACCGCGTCCCCATGGCCCTGACGCTCAGGCTCTTTCTCCCCGCCGAAATGCGCACGGGAAAGGTCTCCACGCGCTACCGCACTGTCATCAAGCTCGCCGCCGAGGCAGACATCCCCGCCCGCGCCGTCCGTCAGCGCGAACTGTATGCCTTCATGCTCGACAACCGCGAGGCCGATTCGGCTTTTTTGCGCGAACGGTTCGGCTCTGCCGTAAAGGCCCTGCTCGATGCGGGCGTGCTCACGGCCGAAAAGCGGCGCGTCTTCCGCGATCCCTACCGCGGCATCGAGGGCGAGCGCGTGGAAAGAGAGCTCACCCCCGCCCAGCAAAATGCCGTGGACACCGTAAATAGCACGGAAAAGACGGTGACCCTCCTGCACGGGGTGACGGGCAGCGGCAAGACGGAGGTCTACCTCACCCTCATCGCCGACGTGCTCGCCTCGGGCAAGACGGCCATCTTTCTCGTGCCCGAGATCAGCCTGACCCCGCAGATGCTCTCCCAGCTCCGCGCACGGTTCGGGAGCAAGGCGGCCATCCTCCACAGCGGCCTCTCGGCAGGGGAGCGCTTCGACGAGTGGATGCGCCTGCGCGAGGGGAGTGCCCGCATCGCCATCGGGGCACGGTCGGCGGTATTTGCCCCCGTCGAAAATGTGGGCATCATCGTCATCGACGAGGAGCACGACGGCAGTTACAGCTCGGAGAGTTCCCCGCGCTACAATACCTTCGACATCGCTCTCCTTCGCGCGCGCTACAACGGCTGCAAGCTCGTGTTGGGCAGTGCGACGCCCTCGGTGGAGACTTACCGCCGCGCCAAGCAGGGGGAATTCGGGCTCGTAAAGCTGCCCGACAGGATAAACGCCCGACCCATGCCCGCGGTGCGCATCGTCGATATGCGCCGTGAGGTGCGGAAGGGGAACGCCTCCGCCTTCTCGGCCATGCTCCGCGAGCGGCTCAAAGAGTGCCTCGACCGCGGCAACCAGGCCATCCTCTTCCTCAACAGGAGGGGGTATTCGCAGACGGTCATCTGCCGTGACTGCGGCTACGTTGCCACCTGCCAAAGCTGCGACGTCTCCCTCACCTACCACAGCGACGAAAACGTCTTGAAGTGCCACTACTGCGGGGCCAACTACAAGCTCCCGCCCGCCTGCCCCGATTGCGGGGGGCGCCACCTCGGCTATGTGGGCACGGGGACCCAGCGCGTCGTGGGCGACCTCAAAAAACTCTTCCCCGCGGCACGCATCCTCCGCATGGACGTGGACACGACGAGCGGCAAGGAGGGGCACTACCGCATCCTCAAACAGTTCTCGGAGCACGCCGCCGACATCCTTGTGGGCACGCAGATGGTCGCCAAGGGGCACGACTTCCCGCAGGTGACGCTCGTGGGTATCCTCGACGCGGACATGAGCCTGCACTTTGCGGATTACAGGAGCGGGGAGCGGACGTTCCAGCTCATCACGCAGGTCGCGGGCCGCAGCGGGAGGGCGCAGGAGGCGGGGGAGGTCGTCTTGCAGACTTACGACCCCGAGAACTACATCCTCCGCTTTGCCGCACAGTATGACTACGAGGGCTTCTACGAACACGAGATCGCCATGCGCGAGGCCACCATGTTCCCGCCCTTTGCCAAGATCGTGCGCGTCATGGTGACGGGGGAAGACGAAAAGGAGACGCTCGAAGCGCTCAGATCGGTCTATGAGAAGCTGCAAAAGATCTATGCGGAGAACACCGACGACTTTCTCTTCTTCAACCGCATGCACGCGCCCATCAAGCGCATCCAGAATAAATACCGCTACCAGGTCCTCATGCGCCTTTTGGACGGGAAGATCTTAAAAGAGATCTACGCCGTGTGCGCGGGGGAGAAACACAGGAATGTCCTCGTGTATGTCGAGGAAAATCCCGCCAATCTGAGTTAAAGGAGATATTATGATCCGTGAGATCGTGCAGGTCGGAGACCCCGTTCTCCGCAGGAAATGCGAGCCCGTCACCCGCTTTGACAGGGAGCTTTGCGCCCTTCTCGATGACATGAAGGAGACGTTGAAGGCCGCCGAGGGGGCGGGACTTGCCGCGCCGCAGGTGGGGGTGCCCATCCGCGCGGTGGTGGTGGACGTCGAGGAGGGGTATTTTGAGTTCATCAACCCCAAATTCGTGTGGCAGAAGGGGGAGCAATACGGCGCCGAAGGTTGTCTTTCCGTGCGCGGGAAGGCGGGCGACGTGCTCCGTCCCTCCAAGGTGAAGATCATCTTTCAGGACCGCAACGGAGACAGATATTCCCTCGTCGCGCGGGACTTTTTCGCCCGTGCCATCTGCCATGAGCTCGACCACCTCGACGGCGTGCTCTACACGGACAAGGCGGAGAACGTCCGCCCCGCGGAATAGAAGACGGGAAACAGAGCACTTGGTCTGCGCCCGAGCCCGTGTGAGCGCCCAAGGAATTCCCAATAACGTCATGTTGAGCCTGTCGAAACATCACCTTATTATAATTAAGACTGCGGTGACCCTTCGACATGGCTCAGGGTGACGTAATAGAGCGCTTGGTCTGTCCAACCAAGCCCGTGTGAGCGAACCCTTGTCGCCCCTGTAAGGGGAGATGTCACGCAGTCCTTGCGTGACAGAGGGGTTTCGATTGGCGACGGGGCTCAATCCGCGCGTGCCCCCTCCATGGGAGGGGGGTAGGGGGGTGGGGTGGCGACCGAGCTCAATCGAAGCGTCATTCTGCCCGCGACCAAGCTCGTGTGAGCGAACCTCATTCCGACCGAGGCAGAGCCGAGGGAGTGAATCTTGAGCGACCAAGTTTCTGAAAACATCAGCATTGGCTGATGAAGATCTATTGTGCCTTTTCGCTCAGGATACGCTCACCTACGGCTCGGTATGAGGGTCGGACTTCGTTCCATCATTACGTCTCAGGATGACGCGTTTCCCACACCGCGGACTTCGTCTGAGGGTACCATGTCCGCAGTCCCCCTTGCCTTCCCCTCTGGGGAAGGTGCCCGCAGGGCAGATGAGGGAGTGTCTCCCCAAGCCCATCCCATCAAACACATCAAGGAGCAAACCATGAAAATCGTCTTTGCGGGAACGCCAATTTTTGCAATAGAGCCCCTGTGCGCGATCATAGAGGCGGGCTACAACGTCGCCGCCGTCCTCACCCAGCCCGATCGGCCGCAGGGCAGAAAGGGCGTCCTCACCCCCTCGCCCGTCAAGGAAGAAGCCCTCGCCCGCGGCATCCCCGTCTTGCAACCCGAACGCTTGAAGTCGGACATGGGTGCCCTCGAATCTGTCAAGGCCGACCTCATGGTCACCTGCGCATACGGCCAGATCCTCACGCAGGAGGTTTTGGATCTCTTTCCCATGGGCGTCTGGAACATCCACGCCTCCCTTCTTCCCGCCTACCGCGGAGCCGCGCCCATTGCCCGCGCCATCATCGACGGTTGCCGTGAGACGGGCGTCACCGTGATGAAGACCGAACTCGGCCTCGACACGGGGGACATCCTGCTCTCCGCGCCCTGCCCCATCTACGATTCCGACGACTGCGGTACCCTCACCGACCGTCTTTCCCGCCTCGGCGCAGAGCTCATCGTCCGCACGCTTCCCCTCATCCAAGGGGGGAATTGCCCGCTCCGCAAGCAGGGGGAGGGGTCTGTCTGCAAGAAAGTCGGGCGCACCGAGGTGGATTTTTCACGGCCCGCCCGCGAGGTCTCCTGCCTCATCCGCGGCCTCTCGCCCGCCCCCTTCGCCTACGCGCGCATCGGGGATCTCACCCTGAATTTTTGGTTCGCGGAGGAAGCCGACTGCGACAGCCATGCCCCCGCGGGGACGGTGATCGCCGCTTCTCCCAAGGAGGGCCTCGTCGTGCAATGCGGCGGGGGCGCCGTGCGCATCACCGAACTGCAACCCGCAGGCGGGCGGCGCATGTCTGCACGCGACTTTTTGAACGGCCGCAAAGTGCAAGAGGGGATGAGATTTGAGCGCCTTTCTTGATGCCTACCGCGTGCTCTCGCGCATTTACCGGGAGGGGGCGCACCTCAAACCCGCCCTCGCCGAGCTTCCCGCGGGGGAGCACGGCCGCACCGTGAAACTCGTCTACACCGTCCTCGAACACGACGGCTACCTCGGCCTGTGCCTCAAAACTGCCCAAAGACCGCCCAAGCCTGCCATACAAATTATTTTGAAAATTGCGCTTTCTGCGACCCTGTTTGCGGACATGCCCCGCCCCGTTGCGGTCAACGAGGCCGTCGCGCTCACCAAGGAGATCGGAAAATCGGGTGTCGCGGGCTTTGTCAACGCCTTTCTCCGCACCTTCGACGAGAGCAAAGTCGTGCTCCCTGCGGGCGAGGCGGGGCTGAGCGTTCTCAGCAATTTTCCGCCCTTTGCCGTCCGCGAGCTCGTCTCCTCCTACGGCCCGCGCGCCGAGAACATTTTGCTCGCAAAGAGCCACGGCGTCTCGGTGCGGTTCGTGCGCGGCATGGAGCGCTATCTCGCCCTTCCGCATGAGGACACGCCCTTCGAAGACGTCAAAATTTTCAAAAATTTCACGCGCGACGAGGGCTTTTTTGCGGGCGACTACACTTTCCAATCGGTCGGGTCGGTCGCCGTATGCTCGGTGGTGGAGCCGTGCGAAAGGCTCTTGGACGCCTGCGCCGCCCCCGGGGGAAAGAGCGTTCTGCTCGCAAAAAAGTGCAAAGAGGTCGTGGCGACGGAGCTCCATCCGCACCGCACCGCCCTCATCGAGAGCTATTGCCGCCGCATGGGCACGGAGAATGTGCAGATCCGAACGGCCGACGCGTCCTGCTTCGACCCCGCGTTCGGGGAGGCCTTCGACGGCGTTTTGTGCGACGTGCCCTGCTCGGGGCTCGGCACCGTTTCCGAGAATCCCGATCTCCCGCTGAGGAAAAACGAGGGTACCATGTCTGAGCTCCATACGTTGCAACGCGCGATTTTGCAAAATTGCAGCCGCTATGTGAGGCGCGGCGGACACCTCTACTACGCCACCTGCACCCTTCTCGAAGCCGAGAACGACGGGGTCGTCGGGGCCTTTCTTGCAGAGAACGGCGGATTTTCGGCCGAGCAGACGGGCTGTCCGCTTCCCCATGAGAAGACAAAATTCGGCCTGCAATTTTTGCCCGACGCCGCCTTCGGGGCGGGATTCTACGTCGCCAAACTGAGGAAATCATGAAGATCTTACAGGACCTTTCCTACGACGAGCTCTGCTCCCTCGTGCAAGACATGGGGGAGAGGCCCTTCCGCGCGCGGCAGATCTACGAGGGGCTGATGCAGGGCAAGAAGATCTCCGAACTGCCCGTTCCCGCGGCCATGCGGGGGGCGCTGCTTGCGGAATACGCCGACGAGCCCGTCAAGATCCGCGAGGTCTTCACCGCGGAGGACGGCACCAAAAAATACCTCTTCGAACTTACGGACGGCAACCTCATCGAGGGCGTTCTCATGTCCTATCGATACGGCAACACGCAGTGCGTCTCCACGCAGGTCGGGTGCCGCATGGGCTGCAAATTCTGTGCGTCCACCCTGCAAGGACGGCTTCGCGATCTCACGGCGGGGGAGATCCTCTCCGAGATCCTCGCAGTGAACAGGAGCGAGGGGGGCACCTTGAAGGACCGCAAGGTGACCAACGTCGTCTTAATGGGAAGTGGCGAGCCCTTCGACAACTACGGCGCCGTCGTGAAATTTTTGCGGAACCTCACGGCCGAGGGGGGCGTCCACATCAGCGCGCGCAATGTCAGCCTCTCGACATGCGGGCTGGTCCCCGAGATGAGAAAGTTTGCAGAGGAGGGCATTCCGCTCAATCTCACCGTCTCTCTGCATGCCACGACCGACGGGGAACGGCGGCGCACGATGCCCATCGCGAACAGGTATTCCATCCGCGAGATCTTGGACGCGTGCAGCTATTATTTTGAGAAGACGGGCAGGCGCTACATCTTTGAATATTCGCTGATTGAAGGGGAGAACGCGGACATGGTACACGCCGAACAGCTCGCATCCCTCCTGAAGGGGCGGCCCTGCCACGTCAATCTCATCCGCCTGAACCCCGTGAAGGAGCGAAATCTGAAGGGCACCGACGAGCGCACGGCACAGGCATTTTTGAAGGAGCTCACTTCCCGCGGCATCTCGGCGACCCTCCGCCGCAGTATGGGCAGCGACATCGGCGGGGCGTGCGGGCAACTGCGGGCAAACTATTTGGGGCGGGAAGATCCGCAACACAAAGGGGAGGAAGATACATGAAGATCAAGATCGCGCCATCCATTTTGGCGAGCGACTTTGCAAAATTCGGCGAAACCGTGCGCCAGCTCGAAAAAAATCGCGCCGACTATATCCACTGCGACGTCATGGACGGGAATTTCGTGCCGCCCATCACCTTCGGCGCGCAGGCAGTTGCGGCCATCCGCCCGCACACGTCGCTCCCGCTCGACTGCCACCTCATGGTGACGAAGCCCGCCTCCCGCATCCGGGAATTTGCAGACGCGGGCGCCGATATCATCACCGTGCACGTCGAGGCCGACCCCGAGCACGTCATACAAAACCTTGAAAAAATTCACGCGGCGGGCGTGAAGGCCTCGGCCGTCATCAACCCCCAAACGGCCGCCGAGGAACTCTTTCCCGCATGCGAGATCGCAGACATGGTACTCATCATGAGCGTCGTGCCCGGGTGGGGCGGGCAAAAATTCATTCCCGAGACCTTGAAAAAGATCGAGGCCGTGCGCAACTTCTGCACCAAGCTCGGCCGCGACATCGACATCGAGGTGGACGGCGGCATCACCGAGGCGAACGTGCGGGAGGTCATCGCGGCGGGGGCCAACGTCATCGTGGCGGGCAGCACCGTCTTCCGCTCCCCCGACATGGCGGCGACGATCTCGAGGTTGCGCGGATGAGTGCATACGGCGGGCCGCGCGGCGAAAACCGGCAGAAGACGTGCATCATTCTTTTGAACGGCGAGCCCTACCGCGGCGAGATTATTGCCGGGGACTCCTACGTCATCTGCTGCGACGGGGCGTATTCGTGGGCGAAGGGGCGGGTGCGCATCGACGAGAATTTGGGCGACTTCGACTCCCTCAAAGAGACGCCCGAGCCCTTCCCGCGCTATACCTTCCCCTCCGAGAAAAATGAGACGGACGGAGAGCTTGCGGTGGACCTTGCCTCGGACATGGGTGCCACGTCCGTCGTCTTCTATGGCGGCGGAGGAGGACGCGAGGACCATTTTCTCGGAAATCTGCACCTGCTTTTGAAAGCGCAGACTTTGGGCGTAAGCCATGCCGTGATGAAGACGAACGGGGCCGAGATCACCCTCTGCGGCGCGGGCGTGCACACATTTGTCTCCAAAAAGGGGCAGACGGTCTCGCTGTTGCCTTTCGGCGGTGACGCGCATATAATGGCATCGGAGGGCCTCAAATATCCGATGGAGGATCTGCGGCTCCGCTACGGCTCCACGCGCGGCATCTCCAATCTCACGGCAGGCGAGGGCTTTTCGTTTGCGGTGAAGGAGGGGCACGCGCTCGTCATCATCAACGAGGAGGTTGTATGATCGTCTGTATCAAGCTGCCGAGGGTGCTCGGCTGTCTCGTACGGCTGTTTTACAGGGGATGAAATACTTCGATCTGCACACGGACGCTCTCACGAAAAAGGAGGGCGTCTTTCATGTCACGCGGGAAAAACTCGCCGCCTCCGGGTGCGCCGTGCAGTGCTTCGCGGCCTTCATCCCCGACCCCGCCCATGGGTTTGCCGCTGCCTGCTCGCTCGCCGACGCGTTCTCGCGCATGTGCGAAAGAGAGGGCTACATCCCCCTGCGGCGCATGCGGGACTTCTCCGCGGGCAGATTGCATGCCATTTTTACCGTCGAGGGGGGCGGTGCCATCGAGGGGGACGTTGCCAAACTCGAGGCGCTCTACGCGCGCGGGGCACGTCTTCTGACGCTCACATGGAACTATCCGAATGCCCTCGGCTATCCTAATTTTTTGAATTACGGCGGGCCTGTTCGCGGACATGGGGCCCTCGTGGAACGTCAAGGAGAATTTGGACTCACGCCTCTCGGGCGGGACGTCGTGGTGCGGATGGGGGAGCTCGGCGTGCTCGCGGACGTCTCCCACGGGAGCGACAAGCTCTTTTATGACGTCGCGGCAATCAGCCGTGCGCGCGGGGTGCCCTTTGTGGCCAGCCATTCGGGGGCGGATGCCGTGTGCCGCTGCCCGCGCAATCTCACCGATGAGCAGATTTCCCTGCTCGCCGACCGCGGGGGCGTGGTGGGGCTGGATTTCTGCGCCGACTTTCTCTCTGCGGATAAGACTGCGGCGGGGCAGGAGCAGGCCCTCCTCAGGCACGCGGAGCACATTCTCGGAAAGGGCGGGGAGGATGTGCTCGCCATCGGGAGCGACTTCGACGGCATCCCCACAAACGCTTTTATGCGGTCTGCCTCAGATATGCCCCGCCTGTTTGAGGTCTTCTCGCGCAAATTCGGGCCGCGCGTCACGGAAAAGATCGCCTTCTCCAACGCCTTCCGCGTCTTCTCGGCCGTCATGCCGTGATTTTGTGTAAAAAAAGACGCCCCCTTCGCCGCATCGGGTGAAAGGGGCATACCAAGTCTGAAAGAGCTTACTTATCGAAATTCACGATGGCCGCAAAGTCAGCCGGCTTTAAGGAGGCGCCGCCGATGAGCCCGCCGTCGATCTCGGGCTGGGCCATGAGGCCCTTGCAGTTCTTCGCGTTCATGGAGCCGCCGTATTGGATGCGCATCCTGCCGACCTTCTTGCCCGCATACACCTTCTTCATGCGTTTGCGGATGTAGCCGATGGTCTCGTTGGCCTGCTCGTCCGTCGCCGTGCGGCCCGTGCCGATGGCCCAGATGGGTTCATAGGCGATGACGATCTTCGAGAAGTCTTCGATGCCCTGAAAATCCGTGGCGATCTGCCTGTCGAGCACCTTCTCGGTGAGCCCGCCCTCGCGCTCCTCCAAGCTCTCGCCGATGCACACGATGGGGGTGAGGCCCGCCGCAAGTGCCGCAAGCGTGCGCTTATTTACCGTCTCGTCCGTCTCGCCAAAGTATTGCCTTCTCTCGCTGTGGCCGATGATGACGTATTGCACGCCGCACTCTTTGAGCATGCTCGCCGAGATCTCGCCCGTGAAGGCGCCTTTTTCCGCGAAGTGCACGTTCTGCGCGCCGAGCTTGATCTTGGAGCCGTGGATGGCCTTCTTGACGGCGGGGATGTCGATGGCGGGAACGCAGACGACGACGTCGCACTTTGCGTCTTTGACGAGCGGCTTCAAGGCCTTGACGAGCTCCGCGCCCTCGGCGGGGGTGTTGTTCATTTTCCAATTTCCTGCAATGATGGGTCTGCGCATAGTGTAAGTTTTCCTCCAAAGATTTTCGGTGATTTTCGTGAAAGAAGCGGGCATGGTGCCCGCTTTTTCAATTGATTACTTGCTCTTCTTTCTGATCCCGCTGACGACGCAGAGGAACCAGACCCAGATGGCGAGCGAGAGCACGGCAACGACGCCGCACGCAATGACCATCCACAGATCGAGCGAGATGAGAATGCCGAGATAGCCGAGGACGCCGAGAGCGATCGCGCAGACTGCCGCAAGGATCAACAGGATGCTGACGATGGCGAGGTAGCCGCCGTAGGGTTTCTTGTTGTTTGCCATAGTGATACCTTCCTATAATAATTATTCTGACGGGATGCGCCCGTGCGTTCCGAATGGACTGCGGCAGGTGCCGCAAAGGGGTCAGTTCTTCTCGTTGAGGCAGGCGATGCCGGGGAGCACTTTCCCCTCGAAGAGTTCGAGCGAAGCGCCGCCGCCCGTGGAGATGTGGGTGATCTTGTCGGCATAGCCGAGCTGTGCGCAGGCAGCTGCGGAGTCGCCGCCGCCGACGATGGTCGTTGCACCCTTGGCCTCTGCAAGTGCCGCGGCAACGGCGTTGGTCCCGGCCGCGAGGGTGGGATTCTCAAACACGCCCATGGGGCCGTTCCAGATGACGGTCTTCGCCGTCTTCACCTTGGCGGCAAAGAGCTCGCGGGTCTTCTCGCCGATGTCGAGGCCCATCATGTCTGCGGGGATGGCGTGCGAAGAGACGGTGTGGACGGAGACGGGCGCGTCGATGGGGTCGGGGAAAGCGGCCGCCACGACGGTATCGACGGGCAGGAGCAGTTCCTTGCCCTCGGCCGCGGCCTTTGCGATCATCTCCTTGCAGTAGTCGAGCTTTTCGTCGTCGACGAGGGAGGTGCCCACCTCGAAGCCCTGCGCTTTGAGGAAGGTGTAGGCCATGCCGCCGCCGATGATGAGCGTATCGCATTTCTCGAGCAGGTTGGAGATCACGCCGAGCTTATCCGCAACTTTTGCGCCGCCGAGAATGGCAACGAAGGGGTGCACGGGGTGATCGAGGGAATCTGCCATGACGGTGAGTTCTTTCTCGATGAGGAAGCCGCAGACGGCGGTCTTCACGAGGCCGTATTCGACGATGGCCGCGGTGGAGGCGTGGGAGCGGTGCGCGGTACCGAAGGCATCGTTCACATAGATGTCGCAGTAGGAAGCGAGCTTCTTGCAGAATTCGAGGTCTTTCTTCTCCTCCTCCCAGTGGAAGCGGAGGTTTTCGAGGAGCACGCATTCGCCCTCATGGAGCGCGGCGACTTTTGCCTGCGCGTCGGGGCCGATGACGTCGTGCGCGAAGGTGACTTTGCCGCCGAGCAGTTCGTTGAGGCGTGCGGCGACGGGGGCGAGAGTGAGCTTTTTGGGCTCGTCTTTTTTGGCCTTTTCGATGATGGCCTCGGCGGTCGTCTCGCCGGCTTCTACCTTTTTCTTGTCCTTCTTGTTGAGCTTGACTTCCTCCGAGAAGATGGAGTGCGGCTTGCCCATGTGTGAGCAGAGGACGACCTTGGCCCCGTGCTCCATGAGATATTGGATGGTGGGAAGGGCGCCCATGATGCGGTTTTCATCGGTGATCTTGCCGTCTTTCATGGGAACGTTGAAGTCGCAGCGCACGAGAACGCGCTTGCCCTTCCAGTCTTTTACGTCTTTGACTGTCATCTTGTTCATGATCTATAACTCCCTTTGAGAATTTGTCTCTATTATAGTAGCGCTTTTCTGCGGTTTTGTCAATACTTTCGCGCGGATTTTCTTTCCCCGTACGGAAATTTTCCCTTTCGGGCGCCCGCACCCCGTATCTTTTGGGAACTCCTACCCGTTCGCTTGACATCATATTGAGCGCGTGGTATACTATTAGTAGATACTATAATGTCCCCTGAAATATCGGGGGAAGGCGGACCCTGCCCGCATGGCGGGACCTGCCGCGAAGGAGAAGCAATGAGATCGGGAAAACGTTGGATCTTATGGACCGTCCTCGGTGTGCTCGGCGTCGTGATCGTCATCTTGATCGCGGTGGACTTATACAAGGAGCTCCCCCGCAAGAGAGACGGGGTGCTCTATGCTCTCAACGACGATTGGAAGAGCTGGTCTGCCCTCGGGGTGGACTATAACAACTTCACGGGGTTTGACAATGAGATCGTGATCGCCTCCGAGATCAACGGGCAACCCGTGACGGAGATCGCGGCAGACGCTTTCAGGGAAGAGACCCGCATCGTCCGCGTCGTCGTCGGCGAGGGGATCGGGAAGATCGGGGAAGGGGCGTTTGCGGGATGCGGAAGGCTCAAGGAGATCCTTTTGCCCGAGAGCATCACCGAGATCGGGCCGATCGCCTTTTGGGGTGACGACAAACTCGCGGAGTTTGCCATTCCGTCCAATGTGGAGATCATCGGCCAATACGCTTTTTGCGGGTGCGTTCAGTTCACGCGCGCTATTTTGCCTGCGTCCCTCAGAGAACTCGGGGGGAGAGCCTTTGCGGGATGCCCGCAACTACAGGAGATCGTCTTCCCTGCGAATCTGAAAACGATCGGGTGGGAAGCCTTCAGAGATAGTACGGCGCTCACAGAGGTCGTACTCCCCGAAAATCTCGTTGAGTTGGAGGGAGGCGCGTTCGCGAGGTGCCCGGAGTTAAAGAAGGTCGTCTTCCCTGCGGGGCTGGAGAAGATCGGCTCGGCAGCCTTCAGAGATTGCACCGCGCTCACCGAGATCGTGCTCCCCGAAGGGCTCACTGAGATCGCTACAAGTGCTTTCAGGGGGTGCACGGGATTAGAGAAGATCGTCTTCCCTGCGGGCATGGAGAGGATCGGGGCGAGCATCTTCAAAGATTGCACGGCGCTCACGAAGGTCGTGCTCCCCGAAAATCTCGTTGAGCTCGGCGACGGCGTCTTTGAAAATTGCAATGCGCTTCAAGAGCTCGCGATCCCTGCGGGCCTGGAGAAGATCGGGGCGGCTGCCTTCAAAGATTGCACCGCGCTTGCAAGTATCCGGCTCCCCGCAAGTCTCGTGCAAATCGGCGAGAGGGCTTTTGAAAACTGCATGGGATTCTCGGACATGGTAGTCCCGGAAGGCGTCACCGAGCTGGAAGAGGAAACATTCAAAAATTGCATACATCTCAAAGAGATCGAACTTCCCGAGAGCCTCGTCAAGATTTGTAAACGTGCTTTTATAAGCTGCTCATCGCTCACGGACATCGATCTTCCCAAAAACCTCGTTGAGATCGGTCCGTCGGCCTTTTATGACTGCTCATCGCTCACGGACATCGTCATTCCCGAAGGCGTCACGGAGTTAGAATACGAAACGTTCGACGGCTGCGACCAACTCAAGAATATCGTGCTTCCCGAGGGGCTCACCAAGATCGGCGACAACGTCTTTGAAGAATGTACGGGGCTCACGGATATCGTGCTTCCCAAGGGACTCACCGTGATCGGGTGGATGGCCTTCCGGGGTTGTAAGGCGCTCCAAAAGATCGAACTTCCGGAAAATCTCGTTGAGATCGGTTGGGGAGCCTTTGCTCATTGCAACTCGCTTAAAGACATGGTCATCCCCGAAGGCGTTATTGAGTTGCAAGGGGAAACGTTCCGGAACTGTATTGAACTCGAGGATATCGTGCTTCCCGGGAGCATACGAAAGATCGATAGTGCCGCGTTTGGGTTGGCGTTTCGCTTCAAGAATATCTATTTCTGCGGGACGGCGGCCATGTGGGAAAAAGTCAAGTTCGACAAGGATGCGATCGAAGGGGTCGAAGAGGTCGAAGTCTTCTTTTACAGCGAGACGGCCCCGACGGAGGCAGATTGGGCGGCCCACGACACTTATTGGCACTTCGACGCCTCCCATGCGCCCATCCCGTGGCCCAAGCAAGGGGACGTCGCTTACCATAACGATAATGCGTGTGAACGACCAAGGCATTCAAATAACGTCACCCTGAACGTAGTTGAAGGGTCACCGCAGCCTTAATAATAAGGTGATGTTTCGACGCGGCTCAACATGACGAATTTAGAACGCATGGTCTGATTATCAAGCAGTCGGACTTCGTATTGTCATTACGCCTCAGGATGACGCGCTTACCACACTACGGACTTCGTTTGAGGGTACCATGTCCGCGATGAGGGTTCGTGTGAGCGATACCCCCTCCTTGGGGAGGGGGGTAGGGGAGTGGGGACTTGATTGGCGTTCCTTATAAAAATTGGTCTTGCTTATAAAAGCGGAAAAAGCAGTTGTATTCCCCACCTCAGTCACGCTCACGCGTGACAGCTCCTCCCCGAGGAGGGGCTTTTCGTCGGACTGCGTACTGTCGGAAGGCTTTTCTTGCCTTCCCTTTTGGGGAAGGTGCCCGTAGGGCGGATGAGGGCGGATGAGGAGGAGAAACCCTTTCGGCGCACAAGGGAAGTGCGCCACTATCCCTCCCGCAGCAAGAATTCCGCGCCTTTCCTGCCGCCTGACGGAAAAAAATTCCCGCAAAATGCATAAATTCGTTTGACAAAGGGAAAAGTCTTTGCTAAAATAATCAATGGCCTGCTGAAAGGCACGCTTTTTTCGTGTGCTTTTTTCGGCCGCATGACTTCGTTTCTTCGGGATCGTTTGGTTCCCGTCGAATATTCCGAAATACTGTAAGGAGGTAAACCATGCCCACGATCAACCAGCTCATCAAGAAAGGCAGAGAGCGCGAGGCCTTCAAGTCCAAGAGCCCCATCCTCGACAGCTGCCCGCAAAAGCGCGGCGTGTGCCTTTCCGTGACGACGACTTCCCCCAAGAAGCCCAACTCGGCTCTTCGGAAGATCGCGAGAGTCAGATTGACCAACAAGCAGGAAGGTACCGTGTACATTCCCGGCGAAGGCCACAATCTGCAAGAGCACAGCTCCGTGCTCATCCGCGGCGGGAGAGTCAAGGATCTGCCCGGCGTCCGCTACCACATCATCCGCGGCGCACTCGATACGGCAGGCGTCGCAAAGCGGAAACAGGCCCGCAGCAAGTACGGCGCAAAACGCCCTAAGTAAGTTCTTTCCCCGCCCTGCCGCTTAGCCGCGCAAGGCAAGAAAGAAAATGGCCCTACTTTATTTCGGAATATTCATTTAGCCCGATGTAGGTAGGCAGTATTCCCCGCAAGGGGGAGAAGATTCGCTACTTGAAAGAGCAAGCGATAGCTTAAAAGAAGGGCGGCTTAAGAAGCCCTCGGGGCCACCCATGCCCCAAACCGCAGGCCACAAAAGCCATTTTGCGGACCAAACGAATCTATCAAAAAGGAGGCAAAAAACATGCCGAGAAGAGGGAGAATCCCGAAGAGAGACGTCCTTCCCGATCCGCTTTACGGAAGCAAGGTCGTCACCAAACTCATCAACCAGATCATGCTCGACGGCGAAAAGAGCGTTGCCCAGAAGATCGTCTACGACGCCTTCGCCATGATGGGCGAAAAACTGAACATGGACCCCATGGAGATCTTCAACCAGGCACTCGCCAACATCACGCCCACCGTCGAAGTCAAGGCAAGGCGCGTCGGCGGTGCAAACTATCAGGTCCCCATCGAGATCAGGCCCGAACGCCGCCAGACGCTCGCCATCCGCTGGCTCGTACAGAACACGAGAAAACGCTCCGAGCGCGAGACCTATAAGAAACTTGCAGGCGAACTCATGGACGCCTACAACAACACGGGCGGCTCCGTAAAGAAGAAGGAAGATACGCACAGAATGGCGGAAGCGAACAAGGCGTTCGCGCATTTCCGTTTTTGACAGAGGGACCTAAATGGCAAGACAATACGACTTAAACCACACGAGAAATTTCGGGATCATGGCGCACATCGACGCCGGCAAGACGACGACGACCGAGCGTATCCTGTTCTACACGGGCAAGACGCACAAGCTCGGCGAAGTCCACGAGGGCGCCGCGACCATGGACTGGATGGTGCAGGAGCAGGAACGCGGCATCACCATCACGTCGGCCGCCACGACCTGTTTCTGGAAGGGTTACCGCTTCAACATCATCGATACGCCCGGGCACGTCGACTTCACCGTAGAGGTGGAGCGCTCCCTGCGCGTTTTGGACGGCGCCGTTGCCACCTTCTGCGCGAAGGGCGGCGTGGAACCGCAGTCCGAGACGGTGTGGCGGCAGGCGGATACCTACAAAGTGCCCCGCATTGCCTACGTCAACAAGATGGACATCAACGGGGCGGATTTCTTCCGCGTGGAGCGGATGATCCGCGAGCGCCTCGGCGCCAACCCCGTGCCCATCGAGTTGCCCATCGGCAAGGAGGCAAGTTTTAAGGGTATCATCGACCTCATCCGCATGGAGGCGGAGATCTACTACGACGACCTCGGCAAGGACTTCCGCAAGGAGGCCATCCCCGCGGACATGGTGGAGCTCGCAAACGAATACCGCGCCAAGCTGGTCGAAGAGGCGGCCTCCGCTTCCGACGAGCTCATGGAGAAATACTTCGAAGCGGGCGACCTCTCCGAGGAAGACATCATCGCGGGCCTGCGCGCGCGCTGCCTCAAAATGGAGGCCGTGCCCATGCTGTGCGGCTCTTCCTATAAGAACAAGGGCGTGCAGTTCTTGCTCGACGCCGTCATCCACTTCCTCCCCAGCCCCGTCGACGTAGACCATGTCAAGGGTACCAACCCCGACACGGGCGCAGAAGAGGAGCGCAAGACCTCTGACGAAGAGCCGTTTGCAGGCCTCGCCTTCAAGATCGCGACAGACCCCTTCGTGGGCTCGCTCGCCTACTTCCGCTGCTACTCGGGCGTGCTCGAAGCGGGCTCCTACGTCTACAATTCCACCAAGGATAAAAAGGAACGCGTGGGGCGGCTCGTGCAGATGCATGCCAACGAGAGGAAGGACATCGAAGAGATCTACTCGGGCGACATCTGCGCCATCGTCGGTCTCAAAAACACGACGACGGGCGACACGCTCTGCGACGAGAAACATCCCATCGTGCTCGAGAAGATGGAGTTCCCCGATCCCGTCATCCAGCTCTCCTTAGAGCCCAAGACCAAGGCAGGACAGGAGAAGATGACGGCGGCGCTCATCAAGCTCGCCGAGGAAGATCCCACCTTCAAGACGTATACCGACAAGGAAACGGGACAGACCATCATCGCGGGCATGGGGGAATTGCACCTCGACATCATCGTCGACAGGCTTCTCCGCGAGTTCCACGTCGAGGCCAACGTCGGCGCGCCGCAGGTCGCATACCGCGAGACATTCCGCAATGCCGTCGAGGCAGAGGGGCTCTACAAGCGGCAGTCGGGCGGCAAGGGCCAATACGGCCACTGCAAGATCCGCCTCATCCCGCAGGAGCCGGGCGCGGGCTACGCGTTCGAAGACCTCACGGTGGGCGGCTCCATTCCCAAGGAGTATATCCCCGCGGTGGACAAGGGTATCCAGGAGGCGGCCAAGAACGGCTTCCTCGCAGGCTACGAAGTGGTGGATTTCCGCGTGGAAGTCTACGACGGCTCCTACCACGAGGTCGACTCCTCCGAAATGGCGTTCAAGATCGCAGGCTCGATGGCGTTCAAGAACGGCATGGAGAAGGCCAAGCCCGTGCTGCTCGAACCCATCATGAAGGTGCAGATCATCACCCCCGAGGATTACTTCGGCGACCTCATGGGCAACATCTCCTCCCGTCGCGGCAGCATCACCAACACCGATGACCGCAACGGCGCCAAGGTGATCGACGCCGAGATCCCGCTCTCGGAGATGTTCGGCTACGCGACGGAGCTCCGTTCGCGCACGCAGGGCAGAGGGCAGTTCACGATGCAGTTCGACCACTACTACGAAGTGCCCCGTTCCATCTCCGAAAAGATCGTCAAAGACCGCACGAGAGCGGGCGGCGACAGATAATTTGCGCCCGATAGCGTTATTTCGCGGAAATTTTTGTAAAAAGTTTCGTAAAGTAATTGCAAATTTTGCGCATATCGGTTATAATAGAAGGCGACAAGCGGATCAGCTTGATATCATTGATTGATAGATAGCTGCGCTTCTGCCGTGAAAACGGCGGAAAAAGTTATCAAAAAATATATTTTGGAGGAAAACAACAATGGCAAAAGCGAAGTTTGACAGGTCCAAACCCCATGTCAACATCGGCACCATCGGTCACGTCGACCATGGTAAGACGACCCTCACCGCAGCTATCACCATGGTTATGGCTTGCAAGGGTCAGGCGAAGAAGATGCGCTACGATGAGATCGACAAGGCCCCCGAAGAGAAGGCCCGCGGTATCACGATCAACACCGCGCACGTCGAGTATGAGACGGACAAGCGCCACTATGCACACGTTGACTGCCCCGGCCACGCCGACTACGTCAAGAACATGATCACGGGCGCTGCCCAGATGGACGGCGCGATCCTCGTCGTTGCAGCGACCGACGGTCCCATGCCCCAGACCCGTGAGCACATCCTGCTCGCCCGCCAGGTCGGCGTGCCCTATATCGTCGTCTTCCTGAACAAGACCGATCAGCTCGACGATCCCGAACTTTTGGAGCTCGTTGAGATGGAGCTTCGTGAGCTCCTCTCCTCTTACGACTTCCCCGGCGACGACATCCCGATCATCAAGGGTTCCGCGCTCAAAGCTCTCGAGAAGGCCACCAGCGGCGCTTCCGATGCCGAGATCCTCGCTGCTCCCGAGTGCCAGTGCATCCTCGAGCTCATGGATACCATCGACGAGTATATCCCGACGCCCGCCCGCGACGACCAGAAGCCTTTCCTGCTTCCCGTCGAGGACGTCTTCACCATCTCCGGCCGCGGTACCGTTGCTACGGGCCGTGTCGAGAGAGGCGTTGCGCACGTCGGTGACCCCGCCGAGATCGTCGGCCTTATCGACAAGCCCCGCACGACCGTCATCACCGGTCTCGAGATGTTCCACAAGCAGCTCGACGAAGCGATGGCAGGCGATAACGTCGGTGCGCTTCTCCGCGGCATCAACCGCACGGATATCGAGAAAGGGCAGGTCATTGCCAAGCCCGGCACCGTTCCCACCGCGATGAAATTTGAGGCGCAGGTCTACGTCCTCACCAAGGACGAGGGCGGCCGCCACACCGCGTTCTTCAATCACTACCGTCCCCAGTTCTTCATCAGAACGACGGACGTTACGGGTTCCATCGAGCTCCCCGAGGGCGTTGAGATGGTCATGCCCGGCGACCACGTCACCTTGAAGGTCGAGCTCATCAAGCCCGTCGCCATCGAGGAAGGCCTCCGTTTCGCTATCCGTGAGGGCGGCAGAACGGTCGGCTCCGGCGCTGTCTCCAAGATCCTCAAGTAAGAGAAGAACAAATTCGAAAAGCGCGGTAGAAGTATCGCGCTTTTTTGGCGTATGGCGTTTTTATAACAAGGAGGAGAGCTTATGCAGGATATCGAATTTGTGATCCGCAGCCAGCGAGGGCAGAGGATCTTTATGTATGTCACCCTCGCGCTGGGGCTTGCGGGCATCATTGTTACGACGCCGCTCGTCTTGATCGACCTCATCCCGGGCATCAATACATGGGCGATCCCCTTGATCTTCGTCATGTTCGCCGTGGCGGGCGGCTTGGGGACATACGTCGCGATTTGGGAGAAATTTACCTTGAAGGACGGCGTCTTTACCTACCGCAAACCCTTCAAGCGCACCTGCACTGCGCGGGCGGAGGAGCTCGGGGCCGTGCGCGTGACGCGGGGCACCGCCACCCGCTTTATGAAGGTGGAATTTCTCGGGCACGGCGGGGTGGCCATCTTCTCCGTGCTCGACGACGGAATGATGTTCCGTGACGGAAAATTCGTTGCGGCGCTCGAGGCGCTCGGCATCCGCGGCGAGGGACTTTTGCAGAAGACCTACCTGTAATGCGTGCCAAGCGATGAAAAAGGAGGGGGGCATGTCCGCAACGGGGCCGCTGATAGCAAAAATTCATGGCAAAAGCGGCACCGAAAGCGTACCCGAAAAATCTTCTTGACATCTTTTGGTGCCCGTATTATAATAGAAACATAAGGGCAAGGCAGGGGCATTCGGAGAGATCTGTGTACCCGCGGCGCGCAGAGGGGTCCTCTTGGCGTGTACCGCCCTTGTAAGGTGAGGCTCCGCACCTGAAAAAAGGAAGCCGACATTCGTGGGTTCGAATCCCACCCGGGAAGTCCCGGTAGCCAAGCGGTAAAGGCGCCCCTTAGAATGGGATAACAGGCCCGTGTTCACCGCGGGCACCTTCCTTTGGAGAGGAGAATTCACAAAAAAAGGATACCCGCGCTCTTTCGCGCCTCTTCGGGCGGGAGGGCACGGACGGGCGGTCTGTTCGGAGGGGATACCGCACACGTTGCACCGCGGAGGCCCATCGTGCCGCGGGGGCGTGCGCTCAACCGATGACCACCGTCCGTCCGCAGGGTGTCCGAAATCGTTTGGAACGCCGTCGGGCGATGTACGATATAACCATACAAGGAGGGAACTATGAAACTCATCATTCAGGAAAACCAGCGCGGGCTGCTCTTCAAGAACGGCTCGTTTGCAGAGCTTCTCCGCCCGGGCAAATATTTCGTGCTCCGCAAAAACGAGAGGGGGCATGTCTACGAAGGACCCTTCGGAAAGACGGTGGAAGTGTTGAATTGCACGGGGTTCGTCTCGAGCACGCTGGCGGATACCAAGGCGCTCCTCGCCGACGAAAATTTCCGCCGTGAGACGGTGCAGCTCACCGTTTCGCGCGGGGAGCTCGGCTTCCGCTTTGTCGACGGCGCCTTTGCGGGGGTGTACACCGTGGGCATGTATGCCTTCTGGGACACGCACGGCGAGAATTCCTTCCTCAAAGCGGACATCACCACGCCCTACGTTGCGGAGGATTTCCCCCGCGAAGTTTTCAAGGCGCTGCGGCCCGAGTTCTACGAGGAGTTCACCGTGAACGAGCACACCTACGGGCTGCTCTTCATCGACGGCAAGTTCGAAAAACTGCTCCCCGCGGGCAAGCACTACTTCTGGAAGGGCAACCGCGAGATCGGATTCCACAGTCTTCCCGCCTTCCCCACGGAGGAGAACCTCGTCGGGCAGGAGATCCTCACGGCGGATAAGGTCTCCCTGCGCATCAATTGCGTGTGCGAATACGTCGTCACCGACCCCGTCCGCGCCGCCACCGAGGTCGCCGACTTGCAGGGCAGCCTGCACCTTTGCGCCCAGCTCGCGCTCAGGGAGTACATCGGCCGCCTCAAACTCGACGACATCCTCGCAGACAGGGAGGGCATTTCGGCCTACCTGCTCGAAAAGCTCCGCGCGCGTGCCCCCGCCCTCTTTGTGGAGGTAAGGTCGGCCGCCGTCAAGGACATCATCCTGCCCGGGGAGATCCGCGAGATCATGAACACCGTGCTCCTCGCCGAAAAACGGGCGCAGGCGAGCGTCATCACGCGGCGGGAGGAGGTCGCGTCCACCCGCTCCCTGCTCAACACCGCCAAACTCATGGAGGAGAACGCCACCCTCTATAAGCTCAAAGAGCTCGAATACATCGGGCGCATCTGCGAACATCTCGACAGCCTCAGCCTCGGCGGAAGCGGCGACATCGTCTCCCAGCTCACCGCGGCGCTCGCGGGCAGAAAGCAGCCTTAAACCGCTCCGTAACGCCTCACCGCGGACATGGTCCCAACCGATCATGTCCGTTTTTATTTGCCCCCGGTATGGCCCCGCCGTGCCTCCTGCCATAGCCCCTGCTATGCCCCCCGACATGCCCCCCCCTCGGAAGGGGGAAGCGCGCGGGCAGGGAGTATCCGAAGGCGCCGGCAAAGAGAGGGACCGGCAAAGAGAGGGGAGAAGAAACCTTGGCGCACGCTCCCGCTCGGATGGGCGGCCATGCCCGTATTTCCTATATATATATTATAATATGTATAGGGGAAGGGGCGGACATGGTTGCTCCCAAGGCGTAAGAGAGGGCGTTTTTGCACAACCTCGAAGGTATGAAGAAATTGCGCGCACTGTGGGAGAGGGCCGCGGGGGCCTACCGCATCCTCGTCGCCCACAACTATACGACGGTCGCGGGCACGCTCGTCTTCTTTCTCGTCACCTCCGTCGTGCCCTTCCTCTTCTGGCTCGCCCTGCTCTTCGGCACTCTCCCCTTTGCGGGGGCGGAACTCGCCGAGCTCGAGCTCTTCGGCTGGGCCAAGGAGCTCATCCTGTTCCTGCGCGAGAGCGCCGCGTCGGCCTCGCGGGGGGCGGGCGTCTTCTTCCTCGCGACGACGCTCTGGTCGGCGACGGGCTTTTTCTATCACCTCAGGCGCAGCGGCGAGATCCTCTATGGCTGCGGCAGGCGGCGGGGATGGAAGGTGCGGCTCTCCGCCCTCATCCTCACCTTCGCCGTGCTCCTCTTCTTTGCCGCCGCGGGTGCGCTCGTCTTTGCGGGCGCGGTGGGGGTAAGGTTCCTCCCCGCATGGGTGGGCTATCCCGCCCTCTTCTTCCTCCTCGGCGTTGTCGGCTTTCTCGCGGCATGGCTTTTGAACGCCTACGTCTGTCCCTACCGCGTGCGCCCCTCGGACACGGTCCGCGGCAGTGTCCTCACCGCCCTTCTATGGCTCGTTGCCGCCGTCGCCTTCTCCGTCTACCTCCGCTTCTCCTCGGCCGAAAAACTCTATGGCGCGCTCTCCGTCGCCGTCGCCGCCCTGCTCTTTCTCTATTGGATGATGACCTGCCTGACGGCCGGCATTATCTATAACCGCCACCGTCTGGACGGACAGAAGAGGGAGGAGCGGGCATTGTGGTAAGCGCGTCATCCTGAGCCGTAATGACGATACAAAGTCCACGCGGCTGTCCCCGAAGGATCCCGAAGAACGAAGTCCGACTATCGCTCACACGAGCTTGGTCGTAGCAAGATTCTTCGCAGATGAGCAGTTCGCTCTCATCCGTGCTCTATCGGCTACTTCGCGCTATGCGCTCGTGTCGACCTTAGTAGCACAATCAGAAGCCTCGGTCGGTCAGAATGACGCTCGGGATGAGCTTGGGCGTGGTGGTGGTAAGCGCGTCATCCTGAGCCGTAATGACGATACGAAGTCCACGCGGCTGTCCCCGAAGGATCCCGAAGAACGAAGTCCGATTGCTTTCCGATCTCCTCGATTTCAACATAATCAGCGTTTTTAGGGCATGTTTCGGACACGGTAGACGGATTTTCGGGAAATTATACCCTTTCTGCAAAAAAATTTTGGATTTTCCGAAAAAAATTTCGAGAAAAATATTTACTTTTGCGCGCATTTGGTGTAGAATAGGATATGAGAAAAAATAGCGTTAAGCTGTGAGGTGAAAAATGTCCGAATTCAAAAGCAACGAAGAACTGAACCGCGAGCTGCTCAAGGGCGGGTTCGCCATGCTGAGCAAGCAGCAGAAGGATAGCGAGGAAGAGATCAAGAAGTCGATCAACGGATCCGTCCGCAGACAGTTTGAGATCTTATACGCATATCTCTCACAGCAGAGCGATGCAGCCAAGAACGCTGCCGCCCGCCAGAGTGCTGCGCCCGCAGAGACCCCCGAGCCCAAGGCCCCCGAGGCCAAGCTCTCCGAGGGTGAGCTGAGGCCGCTCATCGAAGCCATCAACCACTACACCAGCGACATGGCTCTCTATGTTGAGAAGAAAGTCGCCGAGACGGTATCTTCGATGAAGCAGGATATCTTGCAGGCGATCGCGTCCGCCGCCTTCGACCCGACCATGATGGAGGCCCGCATGGCCAAGCGCACTGCGTTGCAGATGGAGCGCGTCATCAACGGCGTCGAGAACATCGAAGACCGCGTAGCCGAGAATACGGACAAGTTCGACGAAAAGCTCGCCGAGGTCCTTGCCGCACACGAAGCCAAGATGGACGAGAAGTTCGCCGCTCTCCGCGAGGAACTGCTCGCGAAGTCCGAACAGGCCGTCCCCGTTGCGGAGACCGAGCCCGTCGCAAACGAAGAGTTCGCAGAATTCCGCGAAGAGATCTTGTCGAACCTCAACGAGGGCTTCGTCAAGCTCGAGGATTGCATCAACGCGTTGCAGCCCGTCGAAGAGACCGAGACGACTGTCTCCTGCGAAGAAAACTACGAGCTCATTGCCGAGAACATCCTCAAAGTGCTCCGCGAGAGCGAAGAGGTCGAAGAGTTTGCCGGCAAGATCGCGTCCAACGTCACCGTTCCCGATGAGAACATCATCGCGCAGAGGATCAACGAACAGCTCACCCCCGTTTCGGCCGACGTCATCGCAGAGAGCGTGGCGCAGGTCCTCACGGAAGAGTTCGATCTCACGGTCGGCGAGCAGGGCATCGAGGCCATCGCAGAGAAGGTCGTTGCCAAGTTCGAAGAGAAGTGGATCGCCGACGACGAAGAATTTGAAGAGGGCGAGGAGACCGAAGGCGAAGAGCCCGAGGAAGAGGACGTCTGCGAGATCATCGCGGGCCGCGTTGCCGAGCTCATGGCAGAGAAGTGCAAGGAATGCGAAGAGGGCGAAGAGGCCGTTCCCGTAGACCTTGACTACGACGCCCTTGCCGGGAAAGTTGCCGCCCTCGTCGAAGAGAAGCGCAAGCTCGCCGAAGAAGAGCAGGCTGTCCGCCTTGCAGAAGAGGCCGCCGCGCATCCCGTTCCCGAGAAGGAAGAGGTGAACTACGAGACCCTCGCAGAGAAGGTCGTAGATTGCATGGAGGCGAGAAAGATCGCCGCAGAGAAGGCAGCAGCCGAGGAAGCGGCACGCATCGCCGCCGAGGAAGAGGCCGCCCGTAAGGCAGAAGAGGAAGCCCGTCTTGCCGCCGAAGCTGAGGCAGCACGCATCGCCGCCGAGGAAGAGGCAGCCCGCAAGGCTGAGGAAGAGGCCGCCGCTGCATTCGAACAGAAAGTCAACAGCATCGTCGAGGAGCGCATGAACGCCATCCTCGAGGAGCAGAAGAAGGCCGCCGAGGAAGAGGCTGCCCGCCTTGCAGAGGAAGAAGCCGCCCGTAAGGCCGAGGAGGAGGCCGCCGCCGAGCTCGAAGCCGAGATGCAGAGAGCTGCCGAGGAGGAAGCCGCCCGTCTCGCCGCCGAAGCCGAGGAGGAAGAACTCCGCAAGCAGATCGACGAGCTTGAAGCCGCTTTGAAGGCCGCGCAGGATGCCATCGCCGCAGAAGAGGCCGCCCAAGCCGAAGAGGCTCCCGCTGAGGAAGTCATGGAAGAAGCCGCCGAAGAGCCCGCTCCCGTTGAGGAAGTCGTGGAAGAGGCTGCCGAAGAGCCCGCTCCCGTAGAGGAAGTGGTTGAAGAGGCTGCTGAAGAGCCCGCTCCCGTCGAGGAAGTGGTCGAAGAGGTTGCCGAGGAGCCCGCTCCCGTAGAGGAAGTGGTCGAAGAGGTTGCCGAAGAGCCCGCTCCCGTCGAGGAAGTCGTGGAAGAGGCCGCCGAAGAGCCCGCTCCCGTCGAGGAAGTGGTCGAAGAGGTCGCCGAAGAGCCCGCTCCCGTTGAGGAAGTGGTCGAAGAGCCCGTCGAGGAGCCCGCTCCCGTAGAGGAAGTCGTGGAAGAGCCCGCCGAAGAGCCCGCTCCCGTTGAGGAAGTCGTGGAAGAGCCCGTTGAAGAGCCCGCTCCCGTCGAGGAAGTGGTCGAAGAGCCCGTCGAGGAAGTTGCCGAAGAGCCCGCTCCCGAAGTGACCGATGAGCTCGCAGTGGCAGACGCCGCCGTGGCCGAAGAGCCCGTTCAGGAGCCCGTTCCCGAGGCAGAGCTGACCACCCGCTACAAGAGGAGCTTCACCGCCAAGATCATCGAGAGCGATGAGGTCATCAAGGAATATTACAGCACCTTGAAGAACACCTTCCTCTCGTACAGCAACATTACATCCCAGATCAACTGGTCCAACGACCGCTTCGCATACAACAACGAGACCGTGGCGAAGATCGGCGTCCGCGGCAGAACGCTCTGCGTCTACCTCGCGCTCAATCCCGATGAGTTCCCCGACAGCGTCTATCACCAGAAGTTCGCGGGCGACACCAAGATGTATGAGCGCACCCCTCTCATGATGAAGGTCAAGAGCAATGTCGGTTTGAAGCGCACGCTTCGTCTCATGGAACTTCTCATGGAGCGCCTCGGCACCGTCAAGGACGAGGAAGCGGAGACCGTCGACTACGCCGCACAGTACCTGTATCGTAGTGAAGAGGAGCTCCTCGCCGAAGGCTTGATCAAGACGGCCGTCGTCGAGAAATCCGACCTCGACTTCTGATCCCGCTACACATTCGACAAAGACGTGGAGAGCTTCGGCTCTCCCGTTTTGTTTGAAAAACAGTTTATCCCTCACAGGATATCCGCTACATAATTGTGACCCAACGGAGGAATATCATTGAACAAGAGTTCTAAAAACAAGCCGTCAAAGGAAAGCATCGAGCTTGCCATTCTGAACGGCATCGAGGCCTACCGCCGCGAACAGCAGCAGGGCCCCGAGAAGAGCAACAAGAGTATCAACAAGAGCACAAAGAATACCGCAAGGGGGACATTGAAGGAACCCGCGGGAAGAGACCCCCGCAAGTCTTCCGCAGCCGCCGCGGGAAAGGGCCAAAGGGGACAAAAGACCCAAAAGGCCCAAAAGAGCATCGCGGCCGTGTCCGCAAAGAGCCAAAGAGGCACGGCGGGGGATGCGGCAAGGGGCCAAAGGAACACGGCAAAGGGCCAAAGGGACACGGCAAAGGGAACGCGCGTCCCCGTAAAAAGCGAACAAGCTCCCCGTCCGCGCGGCGGGAAACATGCAAAAAAGCCCGTCAAGATCTTATTCTTCGGCGGCGTGGGCGAAATCGGCAAGAACATGACGGCCGTCGAGTATGGCAACGACATCATTGTCATCGACGCGGGCATCATCTTCCCGACCGAGGACATGCCCGGCATCGACCTCGTCTTCCCCGAGATCACCTATCTCACAACCAACCGCCACAAGATCCGCGGCGTCTTCTTGACGCACGGGCACGAAGACCACATCGGCGGCGTGCCGTATCTCATGAAGGAGCTCGAACCCTCGACGCCCGTCTACGGCACCAAGCTCACCCTCGCCCTCGTGGACAACAAGCTCCGCGAGCACCGCATGAGCGCCAACCTCATCACCGTGAGCCCCAAGGACCGCATCAAGGCGGGCGGGTTTGCCGTCAACATCGTCAACGTCAACCACTCCATCGCGGGGGCAACGGCGCTCGCCATCGAAACGCCCTACGGCATCATCTTCCACAGCGGCGACTTCAAGATCGACCTCACCCCCGTGGCGGGCAAGCCCATCGACCTCGAAGAGATCGCCGAATACGGGCGGCGCGGCGTGCTCCTCTACCTCGGGGAGTCCACCAACATCGAGCGGCCGGGCTTCACCATGAGCGAAAAAGTGGTGGGGACGACGCTCGCCCACCTCTTTGCCGAGCACGCAAACAGGCGCATCATCATCGCCACGTTCGCCTCCAATGTGCACCGCCTGCAACAGATCATCGACATCGCGGCCACCTACCGCCGCAAAGTCGCGCTCTCGGGGCGGAGCATGCTGAGCGTCGTGGAGGCGGCGGCCAAGATCGGTGAGATCTCCATCCCCGAGGGCATCCTCGTGGACGTGGAAAAATTGAAAAATTACTACGACCGCGAGATTGTCATCGTCTCGACGGGCTCACAGGGGGAACCCATGTCCGCGCTCACCCGCATGGCAGCGGGGGAATTCAACAAAGTGACTATCGGCGCCAACGACACCATCATCATCTCCGCGAGCCCCATCCCGGGCAACGAGCGCATGATCTACCGCGTCATCAACAACCTCATGAAGCGGGGCGCGGAGGTGGTCTATGAGAGCCTCGAAAAGATCCACGTCTCGGGGCACGCCTGCCAGGAGGAGCACAAGCTCATGCACACCCTGCTCCGCCCCAAGTTCTTCATCCCCGTGCACGGGGAATACAGGCATCTGAGGCGGCATGTTCTGCTCGCGCAGGAACTCGGCATGCAGCCTTACCGCACCTTCATCCCCGACATCGGCACCTGCGTCGAGGTCACGGACGAGGAAATGCGGGAGGGGCCTTCCTTCCCCGCGGGGGCACGCCTCATCGACGGAAGCGGCTTCGAAGACATGGGTACCAGCGAAGTGATGAAAGACCGCCTGCGCATGTCGAGCGAGGGCGTCTTCATCGCCGCACTCACCTTGCAGGGCGGGCGCGTCGTAGGGGATGTGACCGTGGAGTGCCGCGGGTTCGTCTTCGCCGACGAGCGGGAACAGAGCGACGCCATCCGCGAGCTGAAAGTCGTTGCCGTGCGCGCCGCGGAGAATACGGCGGGCGGCAAAGAGGAGATCGAGGGAGCCGTGCGCCGTGCCATCAAAAATTATCTGTTTAAGACGACCAAGCAGTCGCCCATGATCATACCCATCATCCATGAGCTGTAAACGGTAAGGAGGAAGACTATGAAGAAGAACTGTGTGCTCGCCTGCGTCCTCTTGGGGCTGTGCGTTTTGGTTTTTGCGGCGGCGGGCATCGTCTGTTTTGTCTTTGAACAATACGCCCCGGGGTGCATTTCGTTGATCGTCATGCTCGTCACCGTGTGGGCGTTCATCGGCTATGTCTACCGCGAAAACCTGCGCGAGCGCTTCATCGGGCGGTACCGTGTCCGCGACTATGCGGGCGCAAAGGCCATTGTAGACGCGGCGGCGCGCAATCATTTCCTCTATCCCTTCCTGCGCATCATCCTGCACCAGCTGTATCTTCGGCTCGCGCTCTGCCTCGACGACATCCCCGCAGCCGTGCGCCATGCCGAGAGCCTCCGCCGCCTCGGCGGGGACGGTTGGCGGTACAGGACCTCCTATTGGTTCACGCTGTTCAACCTCGATTGGGAGGACGTGCATGCGGCGCGGGCGGAGTATGACGCCTTCCGTACGGCCTGCGAACACGCCGAGATCTACCGCGGACAGCTCGCCGTTCTCGCGGCCATCTTCGCCCACATCGACGGCCACGGCGGGCCACTTCCCGAGAGCGTCAAGAATGCGGATTACCCCATTCTGCACCGCATCGTGCGGAGATATTGCTGATGGACGGGGGAGTGTTGCGGGACCCCTCCTGCTGCATGGAGACCCGCGCAATGCTCATCTCCGCCGCAAAAACGCTCGGGATCTCCCGCTATCTCGAGATCGGCGCGGGAGAGGGGGAGACGGCCGCAGCCATCTTAAAGGAGACGGGTGCGGAGGTCGTCGCCATTGAATTAGACCCCGTCCGTGCCACCCATGCCCGTGAGAGGCTCTCAAAAACCAATGGAACGTGGACGCTCCACGAGGGCGACGCGGGGGAGATCTTGCCCATGCTCGGCGGCAAATTCGGGCTCATCTTTCTCGACGGGCCCAAGGCACAATACAGGAAATACTTCGCCGACTGCAAGCGCCTTTTGGAGAGGGGCGGGATGCTCTTCTCCGACGACGTTTTGCTCTACGGCTGGGTGCGCGGGGAGCCGCCCAAGAAGCGGAGGATGCTCGTCGAACACATCCGCGAGTACCTTCGCATGCTCGAGGCCGACCCCGACTTTACCACGGAATATTTCGAATACGGCGAGGGGCTCGCCGTCAGTACAAAACTCAGATGAGGCCTGAAATGAACAAACCCGAATTGCTCGCTCCCGCGGGCAATTTTAAGAAATTGAAGCTCGCGCTCTACTTCGGGGCCGACGCCGTCTACCTCGGCGGCCGCGCGTTTTCCCTGCGCAGTTTTGCCGACAATTTCACCGATGAAGAGCTTGCAGAGGCAATTGCCTATACCCATGCCCGCGGGAAGCGCCTCTATGTCGCCGCAAACATCTTTGCGAAGAACGCCGATCTTCCCGCCCTTGAAAGGCACCTTCGTTTCCTCGGGGAGCTCGGGCCCGACGGCGTGCTCGTCTCGGACATGGGCGTATTCCGTCTCGCGCGGAGGGTCGCGCCCGGCCTTCCCGTGCACATCTCCACGCAGGCCAACACGATGAACGCCGAGGCCGCGGCCATGTGGTATGAACTCGGGGCAAGCCGCGTCGTCCTCGCCCGCGAGGTGACCCCGCCCGAGATCGCCGAGATCCATGACGCCGTGCCCGGATTGGAGCTCGAGGCCTTTGTTCACGGCGCGATGTGCATTTCATACAGCGGCAGGTGCTACCTCTCGGATTTTCTCGACGGGCGCAGTTCCAACCGCGGGGCATGCGTGCAGGCGTGCAGGTATGCCTATGAGATCCGCGCAAAGGAGGAGGGGAGCGGCTGGCTGCCCGTGGAGACGGACGCGCGCGGGACCTATCTTCTCAACAGCAAGGACCTCAACATGGCGGCGGGCCTTCGCGGGCTCGAAGCGGCGGGGGTGTGCTCCTTCAAGATCGAGGGGCGCATGAAGAGCGAATATTACCTCGCCACCGTCGTCAACGCCTACCGCCGCATTTTGGACGGGGGGGACGCAAATGCTCTCGCGGATGAACTCGAAACGCTGACGCACAGGGAGTATACGGCCTATCCGGGGGCGAGCGGGGCGGCCTCGCAGGGCGGCTCGCAAAAGCAGGGGACGTGCGACTTCATCGCCGTCGTCTTGGGCTGTGAGGGCGGCCGCGTGCAGGTCGAGATGCGCACCCGTTTCTTCGAGGGGGACGTTCTCGAAGTGCTCTCGCCCGGTGAAAACTTTGGGCGTGAGGTATGCGTCGCGGACATGGTAGGCCCCGACGGCGTCAAGACGTTCGACGCCAAGCTCGTGCAGGGGGTCTATTCCTTTTCCTGTCCGCTCGCGCTCGGGGCGGGCGACATCCTCCGCCGCAGGAGAAAGACCCGCGGATAAATAAATTTGCACAAAATCATGCAAAATGCGTGACAAAGCCCCTCTTTCCCTGTTATAATGGGGCCAAGAAGGGGAACGGGAAAAAGTATGGACGCATGGGATATCGTTAAGATCGTGATGCAGATCTTCGGCGGCATGGGGACCTTCCTCATCGGCATGAAGATGCTCTCGGACAACATGACGCGTCTCGCCCACGGCAAACTGCAACGCCTGCTCGGCAGAACGGCGAAGAGCAGGTTCGCGGGCGTGGGCATCGGCACCGCGATGACCATCTTGGGCCAGAGCTCGGCGTTCACGACGGTCATGGTCGTCGGCCTCGTCAATGCGGGCATCATGACGCTCTTTCAGGCGACAGCCGTCATCATGGGGGCCAACATCGGCACCACCCTCAATGCGTGGGTCATCGCGCTCGCGGGGTCGGATATCACGGCGCTCTTTCTCGCCCTCGCGGCGGCGGGCGTGTTCATCACGATGTTCTCCAAGAGCGAGCGGATGAAGTCGGTGGGCAACGTCGTCGCGGCATTCGGGCTCATCTTCGTCGGGCTCAAATTCATGTCAAGCGCGCTCACCTTCGAGCGGGGCTCCGACGCCTTCAACACCGTCTCGGGCCTGCTCTCCTCCGTCACGGACCCCTTCCTCCTGCTGCTTCTCGGCATCGCCATCACGGCGCTCGTGCAGAGCTCCACGGCGGTGAATGCCATCATCATCACGATGGCCGCCCTCGGCATGGTCATCGGCGGGGGCGGGAATTCCCCCCTCTACATCATCATCGGCTCCAACATCGGCACCTGCGTCACGGCGCTTCTCTCCTCGCTCGGGGCCAATCCCAACGCCAAGCGCGCGGCCGTCATCCACTTCCTCTTCAACTTCTTCGGGGCAGTCATCTTTATGGCCGTGCTCGTCTGCTGGCCGGGCTTTGCCGATACCGTGCTCGCGGGCATCTTCCCCTCGGACATCACCGTGTTCGGCAAGGAGGGACTCGGGCCCACCCTGCAGATCGCCACCTTCCACACACTGTTCAACGTCATCAACGCCCTCCTGTTTTTGCCCTTCGTGAAGGGCTTTGTGTGGCTCGCCGAGCACATCGTGCGCGAGAAAAAGACCGAAGCGGGGGAGAGCGAAGAGAGCATCTTCGATCCCCTCGACGAACGCCTCATGCGCAGCCCGTCCGTCGCGCTCGGGTTTTTGTATCACGAGACGGGCAAGATGTTCTCCTACGCCATGGACACCCTCGATACCTCCTTCGGCGCCTTTTTGAAAAAGGACACGGGGGCGGCGGAGCACGTCTCCCTGCACAACGCGCGGCTCGCAGAGGCGAACAGGCTGGCCGTATCCTACCTCGTGAAGATCTCCACGGCCTCCCTCGTGACCGAAGACGAGCGTACCGTGTCCACGCTGCACTACGTTCTCAACGACATCATGCGTATCGGCGAGCTTGCCGACAACGTCACCAAATATACCTACCACTACGTCAGCGACGAGCTCGTCTTCTCGGAGGAATTCCTTTCGATGATAAGCGGGATGTATGAGAAGATCAAGAGGCTCTATGTGCTCTCCCTTGCCACCTTCCTCTACAAGGACAAGACGAGCCTCGGCGCCGTGGACGCGCTCGAAGACGAGATAGACAGGGACCGCCGCACCTGCATCGACAGGCACATCAAGCGCCTCAACGAGGGCAAGTGCCAGCCGCAGAACTCGGGCGTGTTCATCAACCTCGTCGGGAATTTGGAGCGCGCGGCCGACCATATCACCTACATCGCCCACTCCGTCGAATGAGCGAAAAAAATACAACAGCGCAGCATTTGCGCCATCAGAAAGGCGGCCATGCCGCAAGGAGATCGCTATGAAGATCACGTTTACAAGACAAGACAGGGTGCCCGTCAAGGCGGGCGGCGTCGGCCTCTTCTTCGAGGACCTCAACTATGACCTCGACGGCGGACTGTATGCCGAACTCCTCGAAAACCGCAACTTCGAGGCCAAGGACGTGCACGGCGAATGGGACCGGTACATCGTCGAGCAGGACGGCGGCTACGCGTGGGAGGCCTATCCCGCGGGCGCTTCCACCCAGATGAAGATCAAGACGGACAGGGCGCTCTTTGCCGAGAACCCGCACTACATGCGCCTCACGGCCAAGGCGGGCGAGGGCATGAAGAACAAGGCCTACGACGGCGTGTTTCTCAAAGAGGGCGTCGAATACAAGCTCTCCTTCTGGATGCGTTCCTACGACTACCGCGGCAAGGTGCTTGCAGGGCTCTTCAAGGAGGGGACGCTTCTTCTCGGCAAGAAGTTCAAGGCCATCGGCGACGGCAAGTGGCACCGATACTGCGCGACCTTGAAATGCAAGGCGGACGCGGACGCCGCAGATTTTGTTTTTGAACTGCTCACCGCGGGCATGGTACACCTCGATTGCTTCTCGCTCATGCCGTCGGACGCCGTTCTCGGCATTTTCAGGCGGGACCTCGCCGAGCTCATGAAGGCGATGAAGCCGGGCTTTCTGCGCTTCCCCGGGGGATGCGTCGTCGAGGGGAACAGCCTCGAAAACAGGTATCTCTGGAAGGAATCGGTGGGGCAAGTTGAGCGCCGCCGCCACAATTGGAACCGCTGGGCAGTGCACGCGACCTGCCCCGAGAACAACTTCCGCACGGATTTCTCCCACTACGGGCAGACGCTCGGCGTGGGCTATTTCGAATACTTCCGCCTGTGCGAATACCTCGGCGCCAAGCCGCTCCCCGTGGTCTCCGTGGGGATCGCATGTCAATATATGTCCACCGAATTCGTGCCGCTCGACGACCCCGCGCTCGAGGTCTACATCCAGGACGCGCTCGACCTCATCGAGTTTGCGAACGGCGGGCCCGAGACGATGTGGGGCAAGCTCCGCGCCGACCTCGGCCACCCCGCTCCCTTCAATTTGGAGTATTTGGGGGTCGGAAACGAGCAGTGGGAGGCCGAACCCGTGCAAAAGGACACGGGCAAGCCCGCACCCAACGAGTTTTACAAGCGCTTCGAGCTCTTTGAAAAGCGCATCCACGAGGTCTATCCCGCCATCAGGATCGTGGGTACGGTGGGGCCGACGTTCGAGACGGACAGCTACTATGACGCGTGGAAGTGGACGCGTGAGAAATTGCAGGAAAACGCAAATTTTGTCTACTGCTCCGACGAGCATTTCTACGTCTCGCCGCAGTGGCTCTACGACCATGTGAACGTCTACGACAGTTACCCGCGCGGGCCGCTCGTCTATGCGGGGGAGTATGCCGCCCATGTGCCCGGCTCGGGCTGTGCGCTCTTCAACGCCCCGCAGGCCAACTGCTGGGAGGGTGCCCTCGCCGAGGCCGCCTTCATGACGGGCATGGAGCGCAATTCCGACGTCGTCGTGATGAAGTCGTATGCGCCGCTCTTCGGCCGTCTCGGCTACACCGAGTGGAGCCCCGACCTCATCTGGTTCAACGGCAAGCGCGCCTACGTCACGGCAAATTACTATGTGCAACAGCTCTACGCGCTCTACACGGGAGACTTTGCGTTGAGGACGGTCACGGACATGCCCCGCACCTACGCCTCCGCGAGCGAGCGCGAGGGGTATACCTATGTGAAGGTCGTCAACGCGACGGAGGAGGAGCTCGAAGCGGAAGTGGAGGCCCCGCACGACTTCGGCCAGCTCACCCGCATCATCCGTCTCGAGGGGGAGCTTTCGGACTACAACACCATCGACGAGCCCGGGAAGATCGTCCCCCAAGAGATCGCCCCCGCCTCAGCGCGCACGGCAGTCCTCCCGCCCCGCAGTTTCAGCGTGCTCGTCTTCCGCAAGTGAGAAGGGCCGCCGTGAGAGGGGATGGGCCGTTCTGCGGCCCCGTTCCCCGATGCACGAAATGGCACGGCTTTTCGCGGGCGCGCGGGTGTAACCAAAAATAAAAAAAATCTTATCAAAGAGGAGAAAAAAGATATGTCTGAAAACAGCGCAGGTCAGGAGCTCTTGAAGGAGCTCGCCTACAAGAAAACCAACTACTTCGAAACGGCCACCAAGGATGAGCGCGACGCCATGTTCATCTATGCCGACGGCTACAAGGCCTTCCTCGACGCCGCCAAGACAGAGCGCGAGGCGTGCGATTATGCCGTGTCCCTTGCAAAGAAAAAGGGATTCACCGAGTACAAATTCGGCGATCCGCTCCACCCCGGGGACAGGAAATACTTCGTCAACCGCGGTAAGTCCGTCGTCGTCTTCCGCATCGGCACCAAGAATTTGGAGAAGGACGGCTTCCGCATCATCGCCTCCCACATCGACGCGCCCCGCATCGACATCAAGCAGAACCCTCTCTATGAGGACAGCGGCATGGCATTTTTGAAGACGCACTACTACGGCGGCATCAAGAAGTATCAATGGACGGCCATCCCCCTCGCCCTGCACGGCGTCGTCATCCTCAAAGACGGCACCAAAGTGGAGCTCAAAGTGGGGGAGGAAGCGGGCGACCCCGTCTTCTACATCAACGACCTTCTCCCGCACCTCGGCGGCGAGCAGATGAACGGCAAGGCGAGCGGCATCATCGAGGGCGAACAGCTCAACGTGCTCGTCGGCGGCCTGCCCTATCCCGACAAGGAGGTCTCCGAGAAGATCAAGCTCTCCGTGCTCTCCATCCTGCACGAGAAATACGGCATCTGTGAGGAGGACTTCCTCTCCGCAGAGCTCTCCGCCGTTCCCGCCTTCGGGGCCCGCGACGTCGGCTTCGACCGTGCCCTCATCGGCGCCTACGGCCACGACGACCGCGTGTGCGCCTACCCCGCCCTTACGGCCGTCCTCGACAACGAGACTGAACACACCGTGCTCGCCATGCTCGTGGACAAGGAGGAGATCGGCAGCGAGGGGACGACGGGCATCCAATGCAAGGTGTATGAAGACCTCATGGACGAGATCGCCATCACCCTCCGCTGCAACCACCGCAGGGCGCGCGCCAACTCCAAGTGCCTCTCCTCGGACGTCACCGCGGCCTACGACCCCAACTTCGCGGGCGTCTATGAGAAGATGAACGCGGCCATGCTCTCGTGCGGGACGGCGATGTGCAAATTCACGGGTGCGCGCGGCAAGAGCGGCTCCAACGACGCCAACGCCGAATTCGTGGGCGAGGTGCGGAAGATGTTCGCGGAAAATGGCGTCGTCTGGCAGACCTCCGAACTCGGCAAGGTGGACGTCGGCGGCGGCGGGACGGTCGCGAAGTTCGTCGCCCAGCTCAACATCGACACGGTGGACCTCGGCGTGCCCGTCATCTCCATGCACGCGCCGTGGGAGGTCATCTCCAAGGCCGACCTGTATAGCAACTACAAGGCATTCCTCGCCTTCATGAAATAAGAAAATTCTTCTTCTGACGCGCCCGCCGGTTTTGGTCGGGCGCGTCACCTTAGACGAAAAACGGAGGTACCATGTCCGCAACAGGTAAGTTGTTTTCACAAAAAAAGCCCTACGACGTTGCCTCGACGGAGGAGCTCTTTCTCCGCGCCATGCGGGAGAATTGCGCCTTCCACTATGCGAGAAGCGAAGCGTATAAGGGCATCCTCGACGGGGCGGGGTTTTCTCCCGATGACTTGAAGACGGAGGAGGATCTCGCGCGCCTGCCCGTTCTGCCCACGCTGTATTTCAAGCGGCACACGCTCTTCACCCTGCCCGAAAAAAAGCTCATCGCCAAGGTGACCTCGAGCGGCACGGGGGGGAAGAAGTCGCACGTCGGATTCGACCTCAAAACGCTGTGGCGCGAGCTCAAAATGGTGCTCGGGATCTGTAAATATCACCGTCTTTGGTCGGCAAAGCCCACGCGCTACGTCATCTTCGGCTACCGCCCGCGGAAAAACAGCTTGGGTGCGGCCAAGTCGGCCTTTGCCTTCACTCTGCTGGCGCCCGCCGTCTCGCGCGTGTATGCCCTCCAAACCTCGGAGAGCGGCATCCGCGTGGACATGGACGGCCTCAAAGAGCGGCTTATCAAGTATGCAAAGGGGAGACTGCCCGTGCGCACCATGGGCTTCCCCGCCTATACCTACTTTCTTCTCAGGCAGATGAAGGAGGAGGGCGTCTCGGTGAAACTGCCGAAGGGGTCGATGATCTGCCTCGGCGGCGGGTGGAAGCAGTTCTATGCCGAGCGCGTGGAGAAGGAGGACTTTTACAGGCTCGCCTACGAGGTGCTCGGGGTGGACGAGAGCCACATCGTCGAGTTTTTCGGCGCCGTCGAGCATCCCATTCTCTATACCGACTGCCGCGCGCACAGGTTCCATGTTCCCGTCTATGCGCGGGTCATCATCCGCGACGTGGATACGCTCGAGCCCGTGGGCTACGAACAGGCCGGGCTCGTAAACCTGCTCACGCCCGCCATTGCGAGCATGCCTCTTCTCAGCGTGCTCACCGACGACATCGGCGTTCTGCACAAGGGACCCTGCCCGTGCGGCTGCGACGCGCCCTATCTTGAGATCCGCGGGCGGGTGGGGGTCAAGGACATCGTCACCTGTGCGCAGGGCGCGGAAGAACTTTTGAAGGGGGAGGGAAGATGATCCTATATCGCGGAAAACTGTATCCCGACAGCATGCAGGACGAACTCATCGAACGGCTCGGGGGCGACATCCCGCGCATCCTCGGCGAAAATCGGCTGACGGCGCGGCGCGTCATCGCGGCCTGCGGGCGCATGTTTGAGAAGGCGGCGGCGGGGAAATACGACGAACTCGCCCGTCCCATTTTGCAGGATTTCGGCATTTCCTACGCCCGCTATCAAGACATGGTACGGGCCTTTTCTGCCGAGATGCTGGAATACAAGTGCATGATCGAGCTCGGCGGCGACGGCGAAGAACTCCCCCCGCTCAAGGATGGGACGAGGCGGCGGCTTGCTCCGCTCGGCGTGCTCTTCCACATCGCGGCGGGCAATGTAGACGGCCTGCCCGCTTACAGCGTCGCGGAGGGATTGCTCGCGGGGAACCTGAATATCCTGAAACTTCCTGCGGGCGACGGCGGCATCTCGGTAAGGCTGCTCTCCGACCTCATCGAAGAGGACGCGCTCCTCGCCGACTACATCTATGTCTTTGACGTGCCCTCCACCGAGACGGAGACCCTCACGCGGCTCGCGGACTATGCCGACGGGGTGGTGGTATGGGGTGGGGACGCTGCCCAGCGCGCGGCGCGGTCGCTCTCCGGCGTCAACTCCAAGCTCATCCCGTGGGGGCACAAGCTCTCCTTTGCCTATGCGGCGGCGGGTGCGTCGGACGGGGATCTGAGGACGCTCGCGCGGCACATCTGCACGACCGAGCAGGTGCTGTGCTCCTCCTGCCAGGGCATCTTTTTGGATACGGAGGACATGGGGGAGCTCCAAGCGTTTGCCGAACGCTTTTTCGAGATCCTCCGCGAAGAGAATTTGCTCGTGGGAAAGACCGACCCTGCAATGCGGGGACGGAACACGGTAAATCTGCTATGTGACCAAATCGAGGGCACCCATGTCCGCGTTTACAGCGCAGACGGCGTGTCTGTGACCGTTGACGCCGACCGTGAATTGCAGCTCTCGCTCACCTTTCGCAACGTGTGGGTGAAGGCGCTCCCGCGGCGGGAGATCGTGATGGCGCTCAAAAAACAGAAGGGGTATTTGCAGACTTGCGGACTTTTGTGCGCCGAAAAGGAGCGGGAGGAACTTGCGGACCTGCTCGTGCGTGCGGGCGTCGTGCGCGTGACGCGGGGAGACCTCTCCCGCACGGCCTTCGGCGAGGCCCACGACGGCACCTACCCCCTGCGCGAATACACTCGCGTTGTGGAGATAGAGAGGTGAAAGTTTTTTGTAAATTTCTATCGCATAGAAGCCTTTTAAGACTGAGGGCAAGCGCGTCATCCTGAGCAGAAGAGGGCTGTACGCAGTCCGATATGGCTGTCTCCGAAGGATCCCGAAGAACGAAGTCCGACTGTTTGATAAACAGACCATGTGTTCTAATTACGTCATGTTGACAAACCATGCGTTTTATTACGTCACCCTGACCGCGCGAGGCTTCTATTGGTATTCTAAGCGCGACACGAGCCAAAGGCGAAGTAGCTGTGTCGAAGGGTCACCGCAGTTTTATTATAATAAGGTGATGTTTCGACAGGCTCAACATGACGTAATTGGGAATGCCTTGTTCGCTCACGCCTGTCTGCTTTATGCGCCAATCAGCAAAATTTCCAAAACGGGCAACGAAAACGCTTGTCAAATGCGCGGGAATGGGGTATACTATAACTGCTGTGATAGGTGGGGAGTTAGCGGTGCCCTGTATCTGCAATCCGCTATAGCAGAGCCGAACGCTTTTCTCGGTGCGACCCATGGGAGGCTGCGCACGGTAAGAGGTGTTGATAACAAGGTCTCATGCAACGCGTGCCCGCGAACCGTGTCAGGGTAGGGATACAGCAGCACTAAACGGTGTCCCGCGTGTGCCATGAGGAAGCTTTGTCGGAGCTGTCTGCCGCGTTTCCGCTTCGGTGAGCCGTAACAAAAAAAGCCCTCACAGTTTTTTTGATCACATGTGTGCCGCTCGGCTTTTCGCCGCGGCATTTTTTATTTGGGAAAGGACCTCTTGGGAGATCTAAGACCGCGTCGGTTGGTACCATGTCCGAGGATTGGCGCGAGGAAAGCGCTTGGGTGGTGTGCGCAGACCTCTTGCTGTCCCTGTAAGGGAAAGTGGCGCACTGCCCTCGTGCGCCGAAAGGGTTTCTCCTCCTCATCCGCCCCTTACGGGGCACCTTCCCCAAAAGGGAAGGCAAGGGGTCGCTTAAACGGAGTCCGCGTTGTGGTAAACGCGTCATCCTGAGCAGAAGCGGCTGTACGCAGTCCGGCGCGGCTGTCCCCGAAGGATCCCGAAGAACGAAGTCCGACTATCGCTCACACGGGCTTGGTCGTAGCAAGATTCTTCGCGGATGAGCAGTTCGCTTAAATCCACTCTTGTTCGGCTCAGAATGACGCCTTGATTGAGCTTTCGGCTACTTCGCGCTACGCGCTCGTGTCGACCTTAGTAGCGCAATCAGAAACCTCGGTCGGGCAGAATGACGCTCGGGTTGGGCTCGGGCGCCACCCCACCCCCCTACCCCCCTCCCATGGAGGGGGCACACTCGGATGAGGCTTGGGGGCCACCGTTTCATCTTCACCGTTTCATCTCAAAGTTCATCTTAAATAGTTTCATCTAAAATAGTATTGCTTTGGGAGAAGTATTTGTAATCGCGGGAAAGATGTGATACAATAAAATGCTAAAAGACAAGTCTATGGAATTCTGATAGGTAAGTCTATGGAGATCTTTCGGTTCGGATTGCGGTATTGGAAGAAGTATATCCCGCTCTCCCTGCTCGCAAAACTTTTCAGTCTCATCGCGATTCTGTGCGACATCGCCATCCCGCTCATCGATGCCGCCATCATCGACCATATCTTTTCCTATGACCCCGCCGCACCCGAGCAGGGGCTTCTCTCCTTTCTCTTCACGGGCGCCCTCGGCGAGCCCATGAGCTGGCAGCTCTTTTTGAACCTCGCCCTCATCCTCACGGGGGTCTTTCTCACCCGCATCCTCTTTCTCTACTGCAAAAACGTCACCTTCCAGTGGTGCGGGCTGCGGATGGAGTGCACGCTCCGCGAACAGACTTACGCCAAACTTCTGGAGCTCGACGGCGAGACGGTCTCCCGCTACAACATGGGGGAGCTCCTCACCACCATGAACCGCGACACCATCATCTTCAAGGAGATGTATTCGCGCATCTTCATGAATCTCTTCGATTCCGTCCTCATGATCGCCATCTCGGTGGGGGTGCTCGCCGCGCTCGACGTACGTCTGCTCATCATTCCCGTCGTCATCACGCCGCTCTTCGTCGCCGCGCTCATCCGCTATCTCTCCCGCTCGCGCAAGCTCTTCCGCGCCATCCGGGAGGGGTACTCCGCCATCAATCTCGACGTGCAGGAGAACATCAGCGCCGTGCGCATTGTCCGCTCCTTCGCCGCAGAAGCACAGGAGCTCGAAAAGTTCGACGCCTGCAACAGCCGCGTCTACGATCTCTCCGTCGAGGAGGTGCGCCTGAGTGCCAAATACGACTCCGTCTTCATCTTCTTCCAGCAGGTGGGTTACGTCGGCACCGTCATCATCGCAGTGCTTCTCGTGCTCTCGGGCAACCTCTTGCTCGGGTCCCTCACGGCGGCCACGACATACGTCACCAAGATCATCGCCCACATCACCCAGATCTCGCGCTCGTGTTTCCGCATGCAGAACCAGCTCGTCTCGGGCGGGCGGCTCAAAAAGTTTCTCACCGAGGAGAGCGCTGTCCCCGACGTGCCCTCTGCCCTCGTCGCCACTCCCGCGCCGCACATCCGCATGGAGAACGTCAGCCTCACATTGGGGGATAAGACTGTGCTCCGCGGCATCGACCTCGACATCCCCTACGGCAAGAAGGTGGGCATCATGGGGGGCACGGGGAGCGGGAAGTCCGCCCTTCTCAAATCGCTCTCCCGCATCTTCGACGTGACGGGGGGCGCCGTCACCATCGACGGGCACGATTTAAGGGACTACCCCCTCGAGGCCGTGCGCGCGGAGTATGCCTACGTCTTCCAGGACGTCTTCCTCTTCTCCAACACGGTGGACGCCAACATCGCCTTTGCGCGGCCGGAGGACTGTACCGAGGAGGAGGTCGCCAGGGCCGCTGAGATCGCCGAGGCCGCCCGCTTCATCGACCGGCTCGAAGAGGGGTATGCCACCGTCATCGGAGAGCGGGGCGTCGGGCTCTCGGGCGGGCAAAAACAGCGCATCTCCATCGCCCGCGCCATCATCAAGGGCGCTCCCGTGCTCGTGCTCGACGACGCCTCGTCCGCCCTCGACATGGCCACCGAGAAGCGCGTGCTCGCCTCCCTCAAAGCAAATTGCCCCGAGAAGACGCTGCTCATCGCGGCCCACCGCGTCTCCTCCGTCATGGACTGCGACGAGATCGTCTATCTCAGAGACGGCGAGATCGTGGAGCGGGGCACCGCGGAAGAACTCATCGCCCTCGGCGGGGCATTCGCCGCCGTGTGGAAATTGCAGACGAGCGACGGCCAGCTCGACGATTCGTCCTACGGAAAGGGGGAGATCTGATGAAGCGCAATACCTACTACCAAGACGAAGTGGTGCAGACCGACAAGGTCGACATCAAATATCTAAGGCGCATTTTCGCCCGCATCCTGCCCCACAAAAAACTCTTTCTGCTCGCCTTCATCTTGCTTGTGTGCTCCTCCGTCGTGGCCCTCGTGCCGCCCATCATCATCCGCACGATCGTCACAAACGTGATACCCATGTCCGAGGGAAGGACGCAGAAACTCACTTTATTGCTTATTGCGCTCGGCGTCGTCGGGGTGCTCACGGCCCTGCTTCCCTATTTCCACAGGCTCATCATGGGAACGCTCGGGCATGGCATCATCAAGGATCTGAGGCGGGAGATCTTCGAGCATTTGCAGGAGCTTCCCTTCGAGTATTACGACACCCGCCCCGCAGGCAAGATCTCCATCCGCGTGACCGAATACGTCAACGAGCTCGCCGACTTTTTTACCGACTACCTGCTCAACTTTATCGTCGACATGCTCAAACTGTTTGTGGCGACGGTGTTCATGCTCGTCATCAGCCCCGTGCTCACGGGCGTGGTCTATGCCGCCGTCGTGCCCATGGTCGCGTGCATCTACCTCATCAAGCGGGGGGTGCGCGCCCTCTTCCGCAAGCACCGCGCCAAGAATTCCAACCGCAACGCCTTCATCGTCGAGTCCATCATGGGCGAGAAGGTCATCAAGAACTACAACCGCTCGGCCTACAACCGCGTCATCTACCGCGACTTGCAGGAGGACAGCGCGGCGACGTGGATGCAGATCGTGCGCCGCAACGAGCTCAACTCGCCCGTCTCGGAGTTTTTCTGGAACGTGGGCGTGCTCGCCATGTATGCCGTGGCGCTCTCTCTGATGCTCGCAGGGGACGCCTCGATCGCGGGCACGGTCATCGCCTTTTTGCTCTATGTCAACCTGTGCGCCGAGCCGCTTCTGCAACTTGCCGCCGTCATGCAACAGCTCTCGCAGGTCTCGGCCAACCTCGAACGCATCTATGAGACGGTGGACGCGCCCGTGAGCATCACCGACGCAGAGGACGCCGTGACACTCAAAGACATCGAGGGCAGGGTGGATTACGACAACGTGACCTTTGCCTACGAGGAGGGGATCAACGTGCTCGAGGGGTTCACCCTGCATGTGGCCCCGGGGGAGAAGATCGCCCTCGTCGGGCCCACGGGGGCGGGGAAGACGACGGTCGTCAACCTATTGACCCGCTTCTATGATGTGCAGGCGGGGAGCGTCTCGGTGGATGGCGTCGACGTGCGCAAGGCGACGCTTCATTCCCTCAGAAAGGAGATCGGCGTGCTCATGCAGGAGCCGTTCATCTTTCAGGGGAGCATTTTGGACAACATCCGCTACGGCAACGAGGAGGCCACCGATGAGGAGTGCATCGCGGCGGCCGAGGCCATCTATTGCGGAAGGGTGGCGGCGCGCTTCCCAGACGGCTATCGGGCCATGCTCGGCGAGCGCGGCGAGGGGCTCTCGGCAGGGGAAAAACAGCTCATCTCCTTCGCCCGCATCGTGCTCAAAGACCCGCGGATCGTCATCCTCGACGAGGCTACGAGCTCCATCGACTCCGAGACCGAACTGCTCATCCAGCAGGCACTCGACCGCATTTTGGAGGGCAAGACGGCCTTCATCGTCGCCCACCGCCTCTCCACCATCCGCAAGGCCGACCGCATCCTCTTCATCGCCGACAAGGGCATCGCCGAGGAGGGCTCTCACGAGGAGCTCATGGCGCGCAAGGGCAAGTATTATGAACTCAATATGAGGAAATAGGATGGCACCATGTCCGAGGCCGATGCCTTGCCTTCCCCCTTGGGGAAGGTGCCCGCAGGGCGGATGAGGTGGGGGATACAACTGCTTTTTCCGCTTTACGAAGGCCCCCGGGAAACGCGGCGGGCCCTTACCCCGAAATAATCAGAGAAAAGGAGATATTATGGCAGATTGCACACACGATTGCTCCACTTGCAGTTCGAATTGCGGCACGCGGAGCCAAACTTCCCTCATCAAGGCGCCGCATAAGGGCACCAAGGTGGGGCGCGTCATCGCCGTGGCAAGCGGGAAAGGGGGCGTGGGCAAGTCCCTCGTGACCTCCCTGCTCGCCGTCCGCGCAAGGGCACAGGGGCTCCGCGTCGGCATCCTCGATGCGGACATCACGGGCCCGTCCGTCCCCAAGGCCTTCGGCGTCACCGCGCGGGCTACGGGCAGCGACGACGGCATCTTTCCCGTCGAGACCGGGAGCGGCATCAAGCTCATCTCCATGAACGCCCTTTTGGACCGTGAAGACGACCCCGTCGTCTGGCGCGGCTCCCTGATCGCGGGGGCGACGTTGCAGTTCTGGACGGACGTCATCTGGGACGAGCTCGACATCCTCTTCATCGACATGCCCCCGGGAACGGGCGACGTGCCGCTCACCGTCTTCCAGAGCATCCCGCTCTCGGGCATCGTCATCGTCACGACCCCGCACGACCTCGTGGAGATGATCGTGAAGAAGGCCATCGGCATGGCAGAGATGATGCACATCCCCGTCTTGGGGCTCGTGGAGAACATGAGCTATTTCGCCTGCCCCGGGTGCGGAAAGACATATGAAATTTTCGGGAAGAGCAGGGTGGATGACCTCAGAGAGGCATACCATGTCCCCGCTGCGGCGCGCATTCCCGTGGATCCCACGCTCTCACAGCTCGTGGGGGAGGGGAGGATCGAGGAGGCGGATACCGACTGCCTCGCCAAAGTCTATGCCGAGATCGCCCATTCCCGCGAGATCAAAAATTATTTGGGTTAAGATTTCGTTTGTGCGCGGGCTTGGATGATCGCGGTGGTAAGCGATAGGCCTCTTGCTGTCCCTGTAAGGGAAAGTGGCGCACTGGCCTTGTGCGCCGAAAGGGTTTCTCCTCCTCATCCGCCCTACGGGCACCTTCCCCGGAAGGGAAGGCAAGGGGGCGCTCAAACGCAGTCCGACGAAAAGCTCCTCCTTGGGGAGGAGCTGTCACATCGTGACTGAGGTGGGGAATACAACTGTTTCTTCCGCTTTTTTATAAAACCTCTATAAGGTCAATCAATAGAGCCCCCACCCCCTTCCCCCCTCCCCAAGGAGGGGGTATCGCTCACACGGGCTTGGTCGTAGCAAGATTCTTCGCGGATGAGCAAGTCGCTCAAAATCAAACTCCACTGGCTCAGAATGACGCGTGCGGGGCGCGCAGGGGCGCCAAGGGTCGCTCACACGGGCTTGGTCGTAAGCTCGGTCGGGCAGAATGACGCTGACGCTTTGATTGAACTATCGGCTACTTTGCGCTCACAACAAAAAACGGCGCCCGCGCGGGCGCCGTTTGTATATCAAATTTGCATTTCAGATTTGCATGTATCTTAGACTCACTCTTCTTCTTTGACTTCGATGTTGGTGGTCGCCGACCAGCGCTTGATGGACTCAGCCGCGCTCTGGCAGGCGCTTCTGCTCTTGTAGTCCGCACTCGTGGCAAGCAAGCCCCCGCGCGCGTTCATGATCTGCACAAAGAACGTGCCGTTCTTGGTCTCCTCGACCTCATAGCGGCCCGCGGTGATGTTGTCGCGGTAGGTCTTGATGCCCGACTTCGCACTCGAAAGCGTCGAATAGGGCACGCCGCTCTTGAGCATCATCTCGCCGTTGGAGGCATAGAGGAACAGGTCGTAGCGGCCTCTCTCGTCCGTTGCGATCACCCACTTGCCGCCGATGGAAGACTTGCTCTCCCCGCCGTTCTTGCCCTCTTCCTCCTTGGTCCCGGGACGGAAGACGTAGGGCGAGGTGGTCTTGGTCTCCTTTTTCGGCTCCTTTTGATTCTTCATATCGCTTTCCTCCTTTGTTTCTTCGGTAAGTTCGGGCTCCGTCTCTTCGGCCGTCTCCTCTGCGGGCTCTTCGGTCTCTTCCCCGACGGGTTCTTCTTCGGTGGGCTCTTCCGCAGGCTCCTCCTCGGTAGACTCTTCGGCCTCCTCGGCAGGCTCCTCATCGGTGGGTTCCTCGGCCTCTTCCGCAGGCTCTTCTGTGGGGGCCTCCTCGGACATGGGCTCCTCGGCCGCTTCCTCGGTGGGTTCCTCGGGCTCGGCGGGGACTTCTTCGAGGACAGGCTCTTCTACGGGCTCCTCGGCCGTCTCTTCGGCGGGCTCTTCTATGGTTTCCGCGGGCACGGGCTCGGCAGTTTCCTCTGCGGGCGCGGGCTCCTCCGCGGGTTCTTCTACGGCTTCCTCGACTGCTTCTTCCGCGGGCTCTTCGGCCACGGGTGCGGGTTCTTCTGCAGGTTCCTCTGCGGGTTCCTCGGGAGCGGGCTCGGCGGGAACTTCCTCCGCGGGCTCCTCGGCGGCGGGCTCGGCAACTTCCTCTGCGGGTGCAGGTTCTGCGGCGGGCTCCTCTGCGGGCGCTTCCGCAGACTGAGGGGCGGCCTTCAGCTTGTGCGCCTTCACGGAGAGGACGATCATCACGATGAGAAGCGCGATGATGAGCACTGCGATGGCCGCGAGAACGCCCATGAGGATGGGCTGGTCGGTGAACATCTGCAAAATATCAATGAGTAAGTTCTGTAACATATTGAATTTCCTCTTTGTTTTTTTATAGTATAGCACAAAAAAGAGGGGCTGTCAATCCATTGACAAATTTTTTTAGTTGCGTTAAGATAAAAATATGCAAAAAATTTCCATTATCGGGGGCGGTGCGGCCGGATTGGCGTGCGCCGTCATGCTTGCGCGGGCGGGAGCGGATGTGACTATTCTCGAACGCGGACAGCGGCTCGGGCGCAAACTCGCGGCGAGCGGCAACGGGCAGGGGAACGTCACGAACGTCCACATGGACGCCTCGCACTATTTTTCAGACGACGGGGAACGCGTCGCCCGTGCTCTTGCGCGCTTCGGTGCGGCGGACACGGTGGCCTTCCTCTCCTCCATGGGGGGGATCTATTTGCCCGACGCGCGCGGACGGGTGTATCCCGCGGGGCGGCAGGCTTCGGCCGTCTCCGATCTCTTCCGCCGCGAGCTGGAAAGAAGGGGGGTAAACGTCCTCCTCGGCGCCCGCGTGACAGAACTTACGCACCGCAAAAACTTTCTTTTGACCTACGACGGGGGTACCATGTCCGCGGATAAGGTGATCTTATGCGCGGGAGGAAGGGCCGCGGAACACTTCGGGACGGACGGCACGGCCTATGCCCTCGCGCAGACCTTCGGCCACACGGTGACGCCGCTCTCGCCCGCGCTCGTCCGCTTGAAGAGCGATCCCGCCCTCGTGCGGGGGTGGAAGGGCATCCGCATCGACGGGGGGCTCACCGTCCTGCGCGGGAAAACGCCCGTCTATTCGGTGCGCGGCGACATCCTCTTCACCGAGAACGGGGTCTCGGGCGACGCCGTCTTCCGCGCCTCCTCCTATGCGCGCACGGGGGATACGCTCGTAGTCGACTTCCTGCCGGACGTCTCCGAAGGGGACCTCCTGCACGCCATGGAGGGCAAGAAGGACCCGCTTCTGTGCATCGTCCCGAACGGGCTCGGGCGTGTTCTCGAGCGCCGCACTTCGAACATGGGTGCCCTTGCACACCTCATCAAGCACTATGAGCTCCCAGTCACGGGCAATTGCGGGTTCCGCGAGGCGCAGGTGACCAAGGGCGGGATCCCTCTCTCGGAGACGACGGAACTCTTGGAGAGCAAGCTGCAAAGCGGCCTGTTCTTCGCGGGGGAGATCCTCAACGTGGACGGCGAGTGCGGGGGATACAACCTGCAATGGGCGTTTACTTCGGCGCACCTTGCCGCGGAGGGGGCGTTATGTTCAAACAGCTGACGGCAAAACTTCGCCCCGGGGAGCCCGAGCAGGTGCTCTTGGAGCGGGCAAAGAGCAAGCTCGGCGGGCCCGTGAAGTACTTCCGTATCCTGAAAAAATCGCTCGACGCGCGCGACAAGAACAACATTTTTTGGGTGTATACCTATGAGGTCTCCGACAGACCGCAACAGCAAATAGAGCCCGTATACAGGCAAATCTGGGGTACCATGCCCAAGGTCTACATCGCGGGTGCGGGTCCTGCGGGGCTGTTTTGTGCCCTGCGGCTGCTTGCGCACGGCATACGGCCCGTGATCTTGGAGCGCGGCAAATGCGTGGAGGAGCGGGTGAGGAGCGTGGAGAAATTTTTGGAGGAGGGCGTGTTCGATCCCGCCTGCAACGTGCAGTTCGGCGAGGGTGGCGCGGGGACCTTCTCCGACGGCAAACTCAACACCCAGACCAACAGCCCCTCCCACGGCGACATCCTGCGCACCTTCGTCTCGTTCGGGGCGCCCGAGGAGATCGCCTACCTCGGCAAACCGCACATCGGCACGGACAAGCTCCGCCACGTCGTCGCGGCCATGCGCAGGCACATCGTGGAGCAGGGCGGCGAGGTGCGCTTTTCGGCCAAACTCACCGACTTGGAGCTCAAGGACGGCCGTCTTCGCGGCGTCTTTGTGGACGGGGTATGGGAGGACGCCGACGCCCTCGTGCTCGCGGTGGGGCACAGCGCGCGCGACACGTTTGAAATGCTGCTCGGGCGGGGCATTGTTATGGAGCAAAAGGAGTTTGCCGCGGGCGTGCGCATCGAACACCTCCAAGCGGAGATCGGGCGGGCGCAATACGGCAGGTTCTCGGACATGCTCCCCCCCGCCGACTACAAACTCGTCTCACATGCGGCCGAGCGGGCCGTCTTCACCTTCTGCATGTGCCCGGGCGGCACGGCCATTCCCGCGGCCTCGGAGGAGGGCGGCGTCGTCACCAACGGCATGAGCGACTATGCGCGCGGCGGCACGAATGCCAACTCTGCCCTCGTCGTGCAGGTGAAGCGGGAGGACTTCGGGAGCCCGCATCCGCTCGCAGGCGTGGAATTCCAGCGGAGATTGGAGCGCGCGGCCTTTCTTGCGGGCGGCGGAGGATACCGTGCCCCCGTCCAGCGGGTGGGGGATTTTCTCGCGGGGAGATCCTCCTCGGCGTTCGGGAGCGTCTTGCCTACTTATGCGCGCGGCACTGCCTTTGCACCCGCGGAGAGCTACCTGCCCGCCGTGCTCTGCGAGGCGCTGAGGGCGGCCATCCCGGACATGGACCGCCGTCTCAAGGGATTCGCCTCTCCCGACGCCCTGCTCACGGGGGTGGAATCGCGGACGAGCTCGCCCGTGCGGATCGTGCGCGGGGAAGACTTGCAGGCCGTTGGCACGGAGGGGCTCTACCCCTGCGGCGAGGGGTGCGGATACGCGGGGGGCATCATGTCTGCGGCGGCGGACGGTATCCGTGTCGCCGAGGCTATCGCGGAGAAATATTGAAACGCGGCGGGCCTGCGTGACCCAAAAAAGAGGAAGACTGAACGGGCCCCGCAATGAAAGAACAGGGAAAGATGAAAAACGCGGGCCCCGCAGCCAAGACAGAGAAAAATTGAAAAACGCGGGCGGCGCAGCGAAAAAACAGGGAAAAGGCGGCGGATTTCAATCATTTTTATTTATTTTTAATATCACTTTCACATAGTTTTCACGAAGGTGCAATATAATGTAGCCAAGAAACGGAAATTTGCTTACTCTCCAAGATTTTTTCATATTCTCTCAGGAAAACTCTCTTCGTTCGCGAGGGGAGTTTTTCTGTACTTAAAATTCGCGGCGCATTCTAAATAGAAACGCAAAGGCGCGGAAGTTTTGCCCTCCGCGCCTGTTTTCCTAACTTTTGTAACTTTCGACGAAATTTTTTTACCGAAAGTTTTTCTTGGCTTACGATTGCTTTTTCCAAACGACGGTTTCAAAGTTGGAATTCGATGAATTTATTGTGGGCATTTTCTTGACGGATCTTGAAAAGTGTGATAGAATAGACTTGCGACATAATTTTATATAAAGTCTCGAGAAGTGTATTTCGTGTAGAAATGCATCTTTTCGCATTACATATTTCTCGAGATTTGTAAAATTGTGTCGCAGCAAAGCGGAAAGGCATTTTTGCAGGGTGCCGGTCGCTTTGCGTTCGGCACTTTCTTTTTATTTGGAATTGGGAGGAATGTATGAAGAATCTTACCAAACGTGTAAAAATCATCATGATCGTGCTTCTTGCGGCGTTTTTTGCGCTCTGTGCGGCGGTCGGGGGATATTTTATCGTCCGTGAAAACCGCTTGAACGAGCTTCAAAAAGAAGCCCTCGAGGAGCTTGAGGCCAATCGCGGCGAATACGCCGAGCAGACCATCGTGCTTCGCAACACCTCCTTCGGCGAAGCCAATGCGCTTGCCAAGAAGTACGGTGCCACTCTTCGTATTACGAGCGACGGGAAATTTGCGACGCTCAAACTTCCCGCAGGCGTCACCATCGAGGATATCTATGCGGAACGTGCCAATCGCGGCGACCTTCCCAAGCTCTCTGCCGACTACTACACGCGCACGAGCGAGTTGGAAATCCCTGAGGATGAAACGCCCGAGCATCTTCCCACTACCCCGAGCACGACGCCCTCCGACCCCGACTTTACGCTTCAATCTTACATAAATTATCTTCATCTCGGCGAGACGTGGAATGGTGCGCATGGGAATGGGGTCACCGTCGCCGTCATCGACACGGGCATCGACACCAACCATCCTGAGTTCAAGGGAAAAATCAGCGAATATTCCTACAATGCGACCACGGATGAAGTCTTAAAGGACACCGCGCCCGATGGAAGCGACGATTATGATTGGTCACTCATCGAGGACGAGCAAGGACACGGAACGGCCGTTGCAGGCACCATTGCGGCGGCTTGGAACGAAGACGGCATCGCGGGGATCGCGCCCGATGTTACGCTTCTCGTCATCAAGGCAGAGTGTAGCGCAAACGGTGTGTTTGTCAGCACCTCCGACCTCGTGTTCGGCCTCTATTATGCCGTCGAACGGGATGCCGATATCGTCAATATGTCTTTCGGCATCGTTGACAACAATCCGTTTGAATCGGCGACGCGACTTGCAGTAGACAGCGACGTCATCTGCGTGGCGGCTGCGGGAAACGAGTCCACTGCCGCGCTTACCTATCCTGCGGCGGATGAAAACGTCATCGGCGTTGGTGCGCTCGCGGAGAATAGTTGGGAACTCGCAGATTACTCCAACTACGGAGAGAACGTGGACATGGTGGCCCCCGGCACCGTCTATACGACGAAAATGGGCGGGGGTTATGGCACAATAGAGGGCACTTCCTTTGCCTCTCCCATTACAGCTGGAGCGCTCGCGCTCTATCTTTCTGGGGCCTATTATCCTACGTTTGAGAGCGTAAAAGAGGTGCTCTTTGCCTCTTGCTACGACCTCGGCGGCTTGGGAAAGGATTTCACCTACGGCTACGGCGCACTCGACGTCAATGCGCTCGTCGTGGAAGAGAAGGGCACGGTTACCTTCGACATGCTCACCGATGAATTGGAAAATACCGAGCAAATCTTTATCCGCAACCACACGCTTCAGGATCTCCCCGAGCCCGAGCGCAACTATGCCGTGTTCGACGGTTGGTACTACGATATCCACTGCACCGAAGAGCTCAATTGGTATGAGGACGCCTTCTCCAAAGATCTCACACTCTACGCAAATTGGGTCAACGAGGACGACGGCGTTCCCTATACTTATGTGCGCGTGGATGATGGAATTGAGATCCAAAGTTACACGGGCAAGCGGCGGTATATCACGATCCCTGATGAGATCGAGGAAACGCCCGTCGTCAGCATCGGAGACTTCGCCTTTGCAAATGAGACGCGGCTCCGTCTCGTCAACCTTCCCGCGACTCTCAAGCGCATCGGGCAGGGCGCTTTCCAAAACTGCAACAATCTCCTTGAAATCACTGTTCCCGATAGCGTGACCACGATTGGAAGCTATAGCTTCCAAAACAACATTCGCCTTGCAAGCGTATATTTCAGCGGGAAGAGTACGCTTACATCCATTGGAAGCGAGGCATTTGCCAATTGCAGTAGCTTGACGCGATTCTCCGTGCCCACAGCGACGGTTTCCCTTGACGGTTCCGCTTTTATGGGTACGACTTCCATGCGGGCGTTCTCCGTGGAACAGGGCAACACGGCTTTCTCCGCAAAGGACGGCGTACTCTTCACCCGTTCCATGAGTACGCTCGTTGCCTATCCCGCAGGACTTACCGCCGAGACATATACGATTCCCGACAGCGTACGCGAACTCGGTGCCTATTCCTTCGCCTTTGCGAAAAACTCAAACGTTGAACTTGAAGGAATTGCGTGGATAGGAGAATGTGCCTTCGCGTTCTCCCGTTTGGAACAGGTGACGATCCCCGACAGCGTAACAGCAATGGGAGAAGGCGCATTCTTCGACTGTACCTATCTTTGCAACGTCACCTTGGGGCATGGGTTGAATTTGATCCCCGCGTCTGCATTTGCACGTTGTAGCATGCTTGAAAGTATCCAAATCCCGCAAGAGGTCACAATTATAGACGGTTCGGCATTTGCCGCCTCAGGGCTTGGCGCAATAGAATTCGAGCCGGGAAGCGATCTTGTCATCATTGGGGGCAGTGCTTTTGCCCAAACGCCGCTCACAAGCATTCATCTTCCCGCGAGCCTCATGGTGGTTGGCGATGATGCTTTCAAGGCTACACTGCTTTCCGAGGTCGTATTTGATGGGAGCGATTTGCAGACGATAGGAGACGAGGCTTTCCGTGACACTGCAAGCCTTCAAACGATTATACTGCCTGAAAACCTTCGTTCCTTGGGAGCTTATTCCTTTATGAACAGCGGACTTCGGGAAGTCGCCCTTCCCGCGAGCCTCACGGAACTCGGCGAGGGCACCTTTGCCGAATGTCATGACCTTGCCAACATCAATGTCGCGCAGGGAAATCCCAACTTTATTTCTAAGGATGGCGTCGTTTACGACCATACCATGTCCGAGATCGTGGCCTATCCTGCGGGCAACGCGCGAACGGAATACGCCATTGAGAAATTGGTAAAAACGATCGGCCCTGCTGCCTTCTACGGTGCGTGGAATTTACAGAGCGTAACACTTCCCCAAGAACTCGTCACGGTGGGTGAATACGGTTTCTATGACTGCGCGGGCATGACTTCTTATACGCTTCCGCAAACCTTGGAGAGCATCGAAGAGTACGCATTCTCGCAAAATACATCGCTCTCCATGATCGAGATCCCCGATAGCGTGACCAAAATTTCCCGCTTTGCCTTTGCCGAGGACTACGCGCTTATCGAAGTTGTATTCGGACCGGAAAGCGAACTGCCGCGCATCGGCTATGCCGCTTTCGCTTATACGGGGATAAACTCTTTCCGTGTTCCAAAAAATGTCTCTACCATCGGGCAGGAGGCCTTCGCGGGCAGCAAAGACCTCACCTCTCTCACCTTTGCGGAGGGGAGTAGACTCGACATCATCCCCGCCTATTTCCTCAAGGGAAGTGAGCAAATCCAATCTATTACCTTTGAAAACGGAAGCGCACTCACTTCGATTGCCGCGCATGGCTTCGAAGGGATGAGAAATCTGTATTCCATTGACTTCGGCAATGCCAAACTTGCGAATATCGACAACTTTGCCTTCCGTTACGACGCGAGCCTTTCAAGCATCACGCTTCCCGAAACGGTGACGGACATCGGCCGCTACGCCTTCTACGGATGCAATGCCCTCACGAGGTTGGAGATCCCTGCGTCCATTGAACACATCGGCACCTACGCCTTCTACGGCGCGGAAAACCTCGACATCTACTTCAAGGCGGAAACGCTTCCGCTCTATCTTCAGGAGAATTGGGATGAGGGCATCCGTGGCTACTACGTCGGCGTAAATGAAGTGACTTCGGACGGAACATGGCGCTATGCGACGTTAAAGGACGGTACCGTGTCCGTGATCGAATACCTCGGAACGGAAACTACGTTGGATCTTAATGCCTTTCCGTATGGCAAAGTTTCCTCCATCGGCGGCAATGCCTTCGCCTATTCGGATGTGGAATCGGTCACCCTTCCCGAGAGTTTGACGAGCATTCAGGCGTATGCGTTCGCATACAGCAAACTCAAGCAAATCATCATCCCCGCGTCCGTGGAGTTCATCGGCAAGAATGCCTTCTACAACACGCCGATCACCAACGTAGAATTTGCGAATGCGAGTATGCTCAAGGTCGTTGAGCAGTATGCCTTCGCGCTCACGAAGAGCCTCACCTCGGTCACGGTGCCCGCGTCCGTCGTCACAATGGGTACAGGTGTGTTCTCGGAGAGCGGGATCCAATCAGTCATTTTCCCCGAGGACAGCGCTTTCTCAGAGCTTCCTGCGGAGGCATTCTATTCGACGAAACTTGTCTCTGTGGATCTTCCCGATTCGATTGTCTACATCGGCGACAATGCCTTCCGCAACACCGAAACCCTGCAAAAAGTCACCTTCGGCAAGGGCAAAGACCTTGAGATCCGCGCCAATGCCTTCTACAATACAGGCCTCACTGAGCTTACCATTCCCGCCAACGTGGAATATATCGGCGAGTACGCCTTCGTCGGGCTTCAGAACCTCGAAAAATTTGTTGTGGACGGCGAGAATCCCTACTATTCGACAGATGATAAAGGCGTCCTTTACAACAAGGATAAGAGCAAATTGATTGCGGTACCTGCGGGCATGGGTGGCACCTTTATCGTCCCTGCGACCGTGGAGACGATCGGCTTCGGCGCATTTGAAAACAGCGCGCTTACGGCCATCGACTTCTCCAACGTCACCAACCTTCTCACCTTCGGCTACCGCGCCTTCTACAATATGCAGAGCCTCACGGAGTTCACGGTGCCGGCAAGCGTCGTCTCCATCGACTACTACGCCTTTGCGCTCTGCTCTGCGCTCGAGCGGGTGAACTTTGCGGATGGCAACCGCCTTGCAGGTATCTATGAGGGCGCCTTCTACGGATGCACGAGCCTCAAGGACATCGAACTTCCCGATAGCATCGTGGAAATTTCCGACTACGCCTTCTACGGCTGCTCGTCGCTCACGAAGATCCCCGTCTCCGAGACGTCTAAACTCAAGGGCATTTACGACTACGCCTTCGCGTACACGGGTATCACCGAATTGGTCATCCCCGAAAGTGTCATTGACATTGGCGCATACGCTTTCCGTGGCGCAAAACTCAAATCGTTGACCATTCCCGACGAGAACAAACTTCAGCTCATCATCGGGATCGGCGCCTTTGCGGACTGCAACGACTTGACGGAAGTGACGCTCCCGTTCATCGGCGCGTCCTTCGAAGATGATGAGATCACTTGGCTCGGCTACATTTTCGGCGCGGGCAGCTACGAAGCCAACGCCACCTACACCCCCGCCTCCCTCAAAATAGTGACCCTCACAGAAGGGCTCACAAAGATCGGATACATGGCGTTCTATGGACTTGCCGATTTGCAAACCGTAAATGTTCCCCACACTGTAACGATGGTAGGCTATGGATCGTTTTTGGAATGCCCTGCAAGATATGAGTTGACGAATGTAATTTCGTTCAACTGGAGTGACTACTTGGATCATTGGGCTTCCATTTTGTTAAGTGAATATATCGGCAAAGGAATTTACGGGAGTCTAAGGCTTGCAGAGGGCGTTACAAATATTTACGGCGGCGCATTTGCGGATTGTGTTGATCTCACCGTGATTGAAATTCCTCAAAGCGTAACGATTATTTCCTCTTCGGCTTTTTTCAACAGTGGGCTGATCAGTATTGCTATCCCGGAATGTGTGACGACCATTGAAGATGGTGCATTTTACAATTGCAGAAATCTCATAAATGTTAATATTTCGTCAAACATAACATCTATTGAAACTGGAACTTTTGGCTATTGCAGCAGTTTGCAGAAAATTGAAATCCCACAAAGTGTCACGTCTATAGGAGATCGCGCTTTTACCTATTGTAGCAGTTTGCGGGAGATCGATCTCCCGCAAGGCATAACATCTATCGAAAATTACGCCTTTTCGTATAGTGGCTTGTCGGGCATTGTCATTCCGTCGGGCGTGAAAAAAATCGGCGAGGGAACTTTTACCGGTTGTAGCGGCCTAATGAGCGTTGTCATACCTGCGGGGGTGACGAATATCGGCGATTATGCTTTTGATTTCTGTACGCAACTTTATAAGGTTGTGAATCATAGCGATTTGCCCATTGAACTCGGAGATAATAGGTATGGGGGAATCGCCGAACATGCGCTGATATTGATCGACGGTCAAGGGACACACTATAAAGATGTGTCTTCGAGTGTCGAGTACATTGAGACGACTGACGACTTCCTGTTCCAAAAGGAAAACGGCTCAATAAAATTGATTTCCTATCTCGGTGCAAAGGACACGGTAACTTTACCGAAGGCAATCAACGAAGCGTCTTATACGGTTTACCGCATGACCGGCGTGAAAAATGTGATCATACCAAAAACTTTTACGCAGATCGATGATGAAGCATTTTACGCAAGCGGTGGCTTAACAACCGTAACGGTCGAAGCGGAAAGTGAACTAAAGTTTATTGGAAATAATGCTTTCTATGAGTGTAGGGGATTGGTAAGCGTTACACTTCCTGCAAGCGTGACAAGTATTGGCGACAATGCTTTCTATTATTGCAGCAATTTAGAGAGCTTTGATATCCCCGAGAGTGTAATAAGTATTGGCAACTATGCGTTCTTTAGTTGTAGCAGATTGGAGAGCATTGATATTCCCGAGAGCGTGGAAACCATTGGCAACTATGCGTTCGACGCTTGTAACGGCTTGGAGCGCATCAACATTTCAGAGGGTGTAACAAGTATTGGCAGCGGTGCTTTCTATTTGTGTGAGAGTTTGGAAAGCATCGATATTCCCGAGAGCGTGACAAGTATTGGCGATAATGCGTTCTATCGTTGTATCAGTTTGAAAAGCGTGGATATACCTGTCGGGATAACGGTACTCAGCGAGTCTATTTTTTCCAACTGCACCAACTTGATCCGCGTTGGACTTCCCGAAAGTATCACAAGGATAGATTACTATGCCTTTGATGGATGTAGGAGTTTGAAAGACATCGATCTTCCTACGAGTGTAAACGATATACTCGGTTATGCTTTTAGAGATTGCAGCAGTTTGACGCGCATAACACTACCGACAAAAATAACAACGATTGCACAGGAGACTTTTTGCGGATGTAGCAGTTTGCAAGAAGTTATAATCCCGGACAATGTGCAAAGCATTGGTTCCCGTGCATTTCAAGATTGTGTAAGTTTGGCCAAAATCAATATCCCTGTCGGTGTGTCATACATATCGGGCGGTGCATTTCAGAATTGCAACATTAAAGAATTCACGATTGACGAGGCGAACAAAAATTTTATAAATATTGACGGCATAATTTATGACGCCAATAAAACATATATTGTTTACGTTTCGGGTACGGTAACAGATATCACTATTCCTGCGTCGATTACCAGCATTTCGGGGGCTTTTTCGGGAAAACAGTCACTTCAGCATGTTGCATTCGAAGAAGGAAGTCAATTGGCATATATCGACTCCGCTTTCTCCGGTTGTAGTAATTTGACGAGCATTGAAATTCCAGATGGTGTGACTTATATCGGTGCTTCTTCCTTTGAGGATTGTAAGAGTTTAACAAGTATTGAAATCCCTGCAAGTGTGGAAATTATTAGTAGTTATGCCTTTAAGGGTTGCACCAGTTTAACAAGAGTAACATTTGAGGCAGAAAGCTGTCTCACGACTATCGGTTACGGAGCCTTCTATGATTGTGAGAACTTAGTTGCTTTTGAGGTTCCCATGGGAGTAACAAGCATTGAGTGGTACGCCTTTATGAATTGCTACAGTTTGACGAGCATCCACCTTCCCGCGGGCCTGACTACAGTGGAGAATTGTTTCCTTGGGTGTCCGCTGGACACGATCACCATCGACCCGAACAATGAAACACTTGAAGCGCGGAACGGCGTAATATACGATAAAGCGATGACAAAGATCATCTATGCAATCCCTACTCTGACGGAAATTGAGATCCCGGCTTCTGTCACAGATGTTTCCTATTTATTAAATTGCAATAAAATAAGTTCGTTATCATTTGCTCCGGATAGCGTTTTAACAGAGATCCCCGGTTATACATTCCGTGAAATGGCATTCCTGTCTTACGTTAAACTGCCCGATAATCTGATAAGTATCAGTTCCGATGCTTTTAGAGATTGTGTGAGTTTGGCAAGTATCGAAATTCCAGCCGGAGTAACAAGGATCGGCTCTGAAGCATTTGAGCTATGTGATAATCTTTATTTGGTTATCAATCATAGCGACTTGCCCATTCAACTTGGTTCCTCTGAATATGGCAGTGTTGCAAGGAATGCAAAGGTTTTGATCGATCGCCAAGGGAAACATTATGCAGATGGAGTCACCGGATTTGAGTATGTCGACACGGAAGATGGTTTCCGGTTCATGAAGGAAAATGAGGAAGTCAAATTGATCGCATATTTCGGGGAAAAAGATACGATCACGCTTCCGAGAGATTTTGACGGCGCGCCGTATACAGTTTATCGCATGTTCGGTGTGAAAAACGTCATCATCCCGGATTCCTTCACTCAAATCGATGACTTTGCTTTTAGCGCTAATGATTATCGCGATTTTAACAATTCCTTTGAGTGCAATACTCTAACGAGTATTGAAATCCCCGAAAGCGTAACGACGATTGGTGGATTTGCTTTTTACGGGTGCGAGAAGTTAACAAGTGTTCGTATTCCTGCAAGCGTGCAAAACATTGAAGGTACAGCTTTTGCCGAATGCACGAATTTGGTGACTGTAATTTTTGAAAAAGAAAGTAAGCTCACAATCATTGGCGCAAGGGCCTTCCAAAATTGTTATAGTTTGACAAACATCAAGCTTCCGGATGGCGTGATAGAAGTGGGTAGTTTGGCTTTTGATGGTACGGCTGTCCTTACAAATCCGCAATATTGGAACGAGGGGATTTTACAGCTTGGGAATTGCCTTGTCAAGGTTGACGAAAATGCAACCGACATTGTTGTCGATTTGGATATAATTGCGGAAGGCGCATTTGATGGATGTTATCGCCTGCGTCGAATAACGATTGGAGGGGATCGTTTACATCTTCTTGCTCCCCTAACCAATCTTGAAACCTTAATTATAACTGAATTCCCCAGCCACTGGATCGGAGAGTATTTTGGTTGGGATTCCTCTATTCCCATAACCCTCAAAAACATCATTTTGAAGAAGGGGGTTGACATTCAGGGCTCCTACGCATTTTACTCCGTTACCGGCGTCAATATCTATGTGGAAGCAGAAAAAGATTCGGTCATGTGGGATCACGATTATCCAAATTGGGCGAATGGGAATAAGGTCTACTACGGCGGCGAGTGGATCTCAGCAGAATTCTATGGGCTCGACGGTGAGCTCATCGACTACGGCTATTACACCACCTCGCAAATCATCCGTCAGCCTTATGTCTCCCCCGTGCTCACCGATGATTCTGTCTCACAATTCGTCGGTTGGGATCTTGACAATGACGGAGAAGCGGACTTCGTGCCCGCGACGTCCATTACAAACATCGTCGCCCGTGCCGTCCTCGTCAAGAGCGAGCGTCTCTATCATGTGAACTTCGCGGATGAGAACGGACACGTCTATGAATCCCATGAACTCCGCTTCAATGAAGCTATCCCCGAGCCTGCTACGCCCGAGAAACGTGGCTACACATTTATTGAATGGAATGGGTACACCTCGGACATGGTAGCCACCAAAGATGTCACATTCTATGCGGTGTGGTCGCATAACGGCGAGCATAATTATCAATGCGTCCACCATAATGCCACCTGTACGGAATGGGGTTACGACGAATATACTTGTTCCGTCTGCGGCGAATCGTATCGTGAAATCAGCAAGGACGAAGAGCCGACGGGCCATAGCTTCGAGGAATGGGTGGTAACGCAAACTGCAAGCTGTGAAACGGCGGGCTCCCATTCCCGTGACTGCAAGAACTGTCAGGAGCGTGAGGTTGAAGAAATTGCACCGACGGGCCATAGCTTCACGCGTGAAGTCAAGCGCGAGGCGACCTGTGAGGAAGAGGGCGAAGTGACCTTCTCCTGCGAGAATTGTGACCTTGAGATCACCGAGCCGCTCTCCAAGACCGCTCACCACTATGAAAAGAAGTATGTGAGCAAGACTTTCCTGCAATGGCTCATTGACTTCCTGCTCGATGCTTTCTTTGGCTACGACAACGGCAAGCCGTTCTATTATCAATGCACGGAATGCGGGCAGATCCAAACGCGGGCAGAGGCCAACCGCGTGGGCGTCATGGCACAAGGTGCGCACATCCACACCCTCGGCGAATGGAAGCAAGAGCTCGCGCCCACTTGTTCGGAATACGGCGTTCTCGGCGCCCGCTGCACAGTCTGTGACGAGCTCGTGGCCGCCAAGCAGATTGATATGGTCGAACATCAATACAGCGACCAATACGAAGTCGATGAGGCTCCTACCTGCACGGAGAACGGCAAGCAATCCCACCATTGCATTTGGTGCGATCAATCGGATGGAAATTATGAAACCATTTCCGCTACAGGTCACCACTATGGCACCCCGACGTGGACTTGGAATGGCTACACTTCCGCAACGGCGACATTCACTTGCGACCAATGCGATGAGGGCACAGACGGCCATATCATGTCTGTGAAGGCAGACATTAAAGCGGGAAGCCGCGTGGACGCCACCTGTGTCAACGAGGGTTCGCAAGAGTACACCGCAACGGTGACGGTAGACTTCGGCGAAGGAACTTATACCGCAAAAACGACGCAAACGCTTGATATCGACTCTACCGCGCATACAAACCTTAGAAAGGTCGAACGGAAAGCGGCGACCTGTACACAAGACGGCTATGAAGAATATTATTACTGCGATGACTGCGGCCACATGTATTCCGACGCGGATGGTGAAACTTTGATCGAAACGCCCGAAGTCATCCCCGCCACAGGCCATAGCTACGGTGACCCGACGTGGAAGTGGGAGGGCTACATTTCCGCAACGGCGACATTCACCTGTGACCAATGCGACGAGGACACAGACGGACATACCATGTCTGTGAAGGCAGACATTAAAGCAGGAAGCCGCGTGGACGCCACCTGTGTCAACGAAGGTTCACAAGAGTATATTGCAACGGTGACGGTGGAATTCGGCGAAGGAACTTATACCGCAAAAACGACACAAACGCTTGATATCGACTCTACCGCGCATACAAACCTTAGAAGGGTCGAACGGAAAGAGGCGACCTGTACGCAAGACGGCTACGAGGAATATTATTACTGCGATGACTGCGGCCATATGTATTCCGACGCGCAAGGCAAGACTTTGATCAAAACTCCCATCGTCATTCCTGCGGGCCACAACTTCGATGAGGGGCATGTCCAAGCTAAAGACCCCACTTGCACGGAAAGCGGTAACTTTGAGTATTATCACTGCGCGACGTGCGATAAGTATTTCAAAAACGCTCAGGGGGCGAATGAATATGGCGACCAAGAGTGGATCAGAGCGGCTACAGGCCATCAATATAGCGATGATTGGAAGCAGACGAAAGCGCCGACCTACACCGAGAAGGGCACAGAAGAACGGAGTTGTACGGTCTGCGGCGAAAAGGAGACGCGCGACGTTCCCGCCCTCGGATTGGCACAAAAATTCAAGGATGAAGTTGCGTTGATTGACAGCGCAACCACATCCGAGCAGAAGTTCGACGCCATCAAGCGCGCCGCCGAGACTTGGAACGGGCTCTCCGAAGAGGAACGCGCACAGGCGAACGATGCTTATAACGCCTTGAAGTCCGTGATGGAGAGCTACAATACTGCCGTGGAAGCGGTCAATGATGCTTATGATTCCGCATTCAAGACGGCAATTTCGGTCATGTCTACGGCGCTTGCGGCGGCATCCGCGTTGGCGGCCGTGTGGTTCGTCAGAAGAAAATTCCACTGAGGGAGGTGTAAGATGAAACGCAAAATTTTGATTGGGATCATATCGGTTCTCTGTCTTACGGTCGGCCTCTGCGGCTGTTCCAAAACGGAGGTGAAAACCGTCTACGACACATTGAACGAACTCAAAGCGCTTGACTATCAGACCGTCTCGCTATCGGTCAATGCAACGGTCGATGGCGAGACGCTGACCGGGAGCTACAAGACGATGGCAACAGAGAGCGGTTTTACCGTGGAATATACCTACGAACAGCTCCAAACGTTCGAGGAACAGGGCGGAAATTTCGTCATTCCCGAGAGCCGTAAGACGACATACAATGGTACCATGTCCGTGGCGGACGGTAAGGTAACGTCGCAAACGGGTGATTCCATCGACTTGCCCGTAAAGCAACTTTCAGCAGAAAATCTCACCTTCTCCGAGGCGTATTTTGCCAACGTGAAAACGAACGGGAACGTGTTTTCCGCGGATGTAACCGACGTGAGAGGCTTTTTCGGGCAAACCATTTGGGCGGAGGGAATGACCGTCGAGATCGCCTATACCGAGACGGCTTTCACCGCCCTTACGATTTCATATAAAAACTCCGGCGGCGAATTTACGCTCGTGTATCGGTTTACGGCATAGATCCGTGCGCCTTAAAAAGAACAATACTGAATAAAAAAGGAACTCACGCGCAAAGCGGCGTAAATCACCGCTAAACCGCCCGATTCCTCTTTGCCATATCATTTATCAAGAACACAATCTCGACCGCCTGAACCGCCCAAATCGGGCGGTTTTTTTCATGTGCAGGAGAAGAGGGCATTTTACCGAAAGGGCAATTTTTCCGCTTCGAAAAAAATTTTTCGGAAAAACAGAAAAAATTTTTGTTTTTCTTTGAAAAATTGCATAAAAATCCTGTACTATATAGTGTTCTTTTGAGGTCTGTCTTTTTCGCCAAAAAAGCTAAATTTGGGGCGATAAAGGGACTATTTTTGCGTCATACACAAAGTATTGTGTCTATGAAAAATAATTTTTCGAAAACCCGTTTAAGCCGTTTTATGCGTGGTTATGATAAAAATATTCAAAAGACAAGGAGGCGCTTTTATGGTCGCATGGTATCTGAAATTCGGATAGAAAACGGAAAAACGATAGGAGGGAACCAACCAAGACTAATTGCAATTGAATCTTTATATAAGGAGAAATTATATGGTAAAAAAAGCAAATGAAAATCGAAGTGAGTTTGAAGTTATACGCAGCGAGATGTTAGCAATGCAAAAGATGAATGGTGCGGCAATTACACCTTTGATTCTTTATCGCGTGTATCAAATTCTTTTGTCGGTTGATAAGCGAACGGATATATCCGCCAAGACCGTGGCAGATACAGTATGCGCTCTATGCAATGAGCTTTACTTGGCTAATTATAGACTCGTAGAGCCCACAACAGAGTTCGTTCTTACGGAGCGGCAATGGGAAAAATATTGCATAGATCCGTCGGAGAGAAAGAAGGTGTTGGACTACATAACAAATGTAAGACGCATAATCACCATTAACAAGAAACCGCATCTTACAGAAGTTGGTAGGATGGAAGAGGTCTATTGTGTCCCCGCTTCAGGCATAACAGATTTGCGTAAAGCCGCAGAAATGGTCTATGCAGAGGAGCGTCCATGGAGGCAATGAGCCGAATGGTGTAGGGGGCTCGACGGTGGCGTCTCGCTCGCGCTCGCGCATGCGCACGCGCGTATAGATAAAGGACAATATTTTAACTTAATTTTTGGTTATTATTTGTTATTTATTATATATAACGTTTATTCCGTTATTGAGTTATTCGTGGTTACGTTATTCGTTATCACGCGTCCGCGTTACACCGTTACAATGCTACAACATTGCAACGTCGCAAGTGTGAAACCGCGCGCCACCGCGCCCGAAAGGAGGAACAAAAATGAAACTAATAGTTTCAGAAACCGCCCGACCCGCAAAGGAGAATATCCCGCGCTATCGGTCGGTTCAGCAGTGCTTTGAGTACATCAAGGAACTTGACGGGGAATCGCTGGTAACAAGATATTTTATACGCGCCCTCTGCCGTGAAGGGAAAATCCCGCATTTTGCAAACGGCAAGAAGCTACTTGTGTCACTCGACGGCTTGATTGCTTATCTCAATTTACAAAGCAGAGATAGGCATACTACAAATAAGTACATTTAGGAGTTTTTATGAAGAAACACAATAAACGTACAAATGAGAAAAAAGTTTTACAATTCTGGACCGGCGGTGCCGATTCTACCTACCTGCTTCTCCAAAACCTGAGGTGCCAATACAATGTGACTTGTGTTTACGTCTCGATTCTGAACAACAGGCAGAAATGCGACCGCGAAGCCGCCGCGAGGGCGAAACTCAAAGAGGATGTGAAAATCTTCTGCAAGTATTTCGTCTGCCCCGAACCGCAATACTATCCCGATAGCTCGATTGCTATTTACGGAGAGTCGTTCACGGATTGCCCCATGCCCCAACAAATCATGTTCGCGATGTTCTCTTTACTCATCGGGAATGATTTTGAGGAGATTCAAATGGGCGTAGTGTTGGGAGATTCCATGCGAGGCGTTCACTTTAACGAGGCGATCGTGGACGCGTATAAGGAATCCACTTTTCACCCGTTTCCGCCTATTACATACCACCCGATCGAGGATGTAAGCAAGGAAGCGATTTATCTTACCCTGAAAGGGTATGATGACGTACTCGGCACGGATTTTATAGGTCATCTCACTTGCTGTGAGCAGGTCGAAGAGCCGTGCGGAGAAAAGAAGAAGTGTCACCCGTGCCTTAAACAAGCAGAAGTATTCCACAATTTGAAGTGGGATAAGTAAGGCACACACAAGCCCATATCGCAAATGAGCAACCTATAACAAATGAGTAAAACACGAACGAGGAACCAAAAAACTATGGGACTTGATTGTAAAAATATTTGGATACGGTCGGGCGGCTGATACCTTCGACTGCCCGACCCTCTATCCTAATATGAGAAATAATCTTATAACAGGAGAGAGGTTATGCCCCAAAGAAATTTGATGTACGTTCGTGAGACATATAATCGCTTCCATGAGCTTTCCTTTGTGCTTTGTTGTAGCGGGAAAGACCCTGTCACGGGGAGGAACAAGGTGTACAAAAAGACATTCAAAGTGCCCTCGGACGTGACGGGGAAGAAGCAAACCGAAGCATTCTGCCTTCAATGCCAACTTCAATGGAAGGAAGAGGTCGCGCGAAAATCCAAATGCACCGAGCCTATCCATGCCGATATGCCCTTTATCGACTTTGCCGAGGAATACATCGAGAACATCCTCAAAACCAACCCCGAAGCCTATCATTATTACCGAACGGAGAGGGAATATTTGAAAGAGGTCAAGCCGTTTTTGGCAAAATACAAGCTCTCCGAAATCACACAGCCCGTCGTTCAGAACTTTTGCAACTGGCTCAATGCGCGGAAGTATAAAAAGACGACCGTCACCGTCATCAAGAGCCTTCGCCCCATCCTTCGCGAAAGGGGGCTTACGCAGACCGCCATATGCCATGCCTGCGCCATTTCCGAAAGCGCATTGAATCGTACACTGAACGTGGGGGCAAGGTCAAGCCAAACCACCGCGCAGACCCTCTGCCGACAGCTCGGCGTTCCGCTCTCCGAATACTTTTCGGTCAAGACGGAAGAAGTGCCGTATTCCCGCTCCTGTAACAACAATTTGAGGACATTTCTCCACGGCGTTTTACAGGAAGCCGTGAGAAAAAATCTGATTGCCGTAAACTACGCTTCCAAAGAGTATGTGCGCCCCTTAAAGGGGACGACTCGCTCTAAGCCTATCATCGACAGTGAAGGGGAGTGGATGAAAGTTTTGACTTGCTTGCAACAGATGACCGATCTCCGCAAAAAAACCGCGTTCGCGCTCTATCTCTATTTAGGGTTGAGGAACGCCGAGGTCGCGGGGCTCTCGTGGGCAGACGTGGATTTGGCAAAGCAGGAGCTTTCCATTCGCCACAATACGATGTACGTCGCGGGCTTCGGCACCGTAACCAAGGGTACGAAATCTGCGAACTCCAAGCGCACGCTATCCATGCCCCAAGCCCTCACACGCATATTGACCGACTATAAGGCATGGTGGGATACCGAAAAGGAGCGGCACGGCGATTTATGGGCGGCGACCGATAAACTCTTCGTCCGTGAGAACGGAAAGGACATGAACGGCACGACGCTCGCCGCGTGGCTTGATTCGTGGCAAAAAGAAAACGGCTTGAAGCACGTCACCCCGCACGGGATTCGCCACTCCAACATCACCCTCGCAATCGCAAACGGGATAGACATCAAGACCGTCTCGGCGCGGGCAGGGCACTCCGACATTCAGACCACACTCAACATCTATTCGCACTGTATCAAGGAAGCCGATAAAGAGGCGGCGGAGCGGATAGACAAGTTGCTTCAAATATAGGGAGAGGGCGGGAGAGTATTCCCGCTTTTTTCGTGAAATGGGGGTGTTTTTACGGGAGTTTTTTCCAAAAGTTTTACCGCACTTTTTGCGACCCGCCGAAAATCCCCGAAAAACCAAGAAAAAACCGAGAAAATTCGGTGTTTTCGGACATTTTGCATTTATCACAAACTTATTTCATATTCTCTCAGGAAAACTCTCTTCGTTCGCGAGGGGAGTTTTTCTGTGCGGAAATTCGGGGACGGGACGATGGGGGGAGGGGGATGAGGGCGCCGAGGTTGAGCTCTTGCTGTCCCTGTAAGGTCGCAAAACGCGTTCTCGCACATCAGCACAGTGTGCTGTGGGCGGCGTTTTGCGGTGAGTGAGCGCATCGGAAGGCGCGAACGGTGACCGAACGCGCGAGGCTTCTATTGGGATTCCAAGCGCGACACGAGCCGTAGGCGAAGTAACGCGGGACTCTACCCGCGTGAGACAGTGGCGCACTGCCCTTGTGCGCCGAAAGGGTTTCTGTTCGTTCACACGAACTTGGTCGTAGCAAGATTCTTCGCGGATGAGCAGTTCGCTCTATTCCAAGCCATTGTGGCTCAGAATGACGCGCGCGGGGCGCGCGAATCGCTCACACGGGCCCTGTCGTCACCCGAAACCCCTCAGTCCCGCAAAGGGCCGCGGGCCAGCTCCCCTTACAGGGGCGCCGAGGGTTCGCTCACACGGGCTTGGGCGCGGGGATTCCCCTTACAGAGGCGCCAAGGGTTCGTTTACACGGGCCCTCCGTCGCCACCCCACCCCCCTACCCCCCTCCCATGGAGGGGGCACGCGCGAGATGAGCTCCTTGCAGGGGCGCCGAGAGGCGCGCTTGAACGGCTGTGCACTTTTTTCGGGAGAATTTTTGTGAATTGCTTGCATTGTGCGGAATTCTATGGTAAAATTATGGAAACCAAATCAGGGGGAAAGACATGAACAAGAAAAAATTTGTTGCGATCGCAATGAGCTCCTTGCTCGCCGTCTCCGCACTCGCGATGTTCGCAGGCTGCGGCGGGGGCAACGGCGGGAGCACCGAGGCGCTCGTCTCGCGCGTCTGCTACGACAACATCCCGGGCGACGGGATCTCCATTCCCGATTCCGCCACCCACATCACCGTCGAGGGCATCGCCTCCCACAAGGAATTCACCTCCGACGGCAAAGAGGCGGCTTCCGGCTCCGTCGCCAAGGTCGAGGGCAACACCGTCACCGCCGTGAGCAGGGGCTATGTGCTCCTCACTGTCGCGGGCGGCGCAACGGTGCGCGTGGACGTCGAACCCGCCTACGTCACCAACCCCGACAACGAGTATAAGACGGGCGACGATTCACAGAGTTCCAACATGCTCGGCGGCACCCATGACCCTTCCTTCATCGAGGTGGAGGAGAACGGACAGCCCGCTTATTACCTCTTCTCCACGGGCTGGGCGCAGGGCAACGAGATCAGAAAATCCACCGACCTCATCTATTGGCAGTATCTCGGCAAGGCAACGAGCACTGCCACCAAGCTCGACAAGATCGTGGCGTGGGTGGGAGAGCCCAATAAGACGACTTCCCCGGATGGTGAAGCGAGCTTGCAGTGGTGGGCGCCCGACATCGTGCCTGCCCGTAACGGCGGCTATTGGCTGTATACCTGCTGCGTCTCCAATATCACTCATGCACAGGAATTCGGCAACTGCTCCATGGCCTGCATCGTGCTCTTCCATTCGGATTCGCTGCAACCGGGCAGCTTTGAATACCAAGGCGTCCTCATGCAGTCGGCGATCCCCGGTACGGAGGGACCCACGAGCGACAACGTCAACTCCATCGACCCGCAGATCATCTACACGCCCGACGGCAGGATGTTCATGGCCTACGGTTCCTTCGGCTCCGGCGACTGGATGCTCGAGCTCGATCCCGCGACGGGCCTTCGTACGGACAACTTCTACAAGGGCGGCGCGGACGCGGAGTTCCTCACGCCCCAAGAAGTGCGTGCCCAGCGGGAGAAGTTCATCAGCGACGGCTACCGGGACGTCTTCGCCAATGAGGGGGAGTATGTCCACGAGTATTACGGCCGCATGATCTCTCTCGGCAACATGGAAGCGCCCGTCATCGCCCGCCACGACAACGTCGTCATGACGGATGAAAACGGCAAGCAGCTCGCAGGGCCCAAGACTTACTACTACTCCATGCACTCCTACAACGGCCTCGCCGAGCACTACCAGATGTGGGGCGGCAGATCGGAGGACGTCTTCGGCACTTACCGCTCCGTCTATGGCACCGCCGAGAGCTATGGGATCGTCTCCAATTCCTCGCCGAGCGCCGCGAACAACTACGGCAACAAATACATGGGCCGCTTCAGTTGGTCTGACAAGACGAGCAACAACATCGACATCATCCTCCCCGGCCACAACGACCTCTTCACCAACAGCGTCGGCACCAACCTCGCGGCGTACATCACCCGCTCGCTCGCGTACGGTTCACAGACGACGGGGGGCTACAAGGGCGGCTTTGTCTCGCAGGTGCACCAATACTACCTCAACAGCCTCGGGCACATCGTCATCAACCCCAACCGCTACGGCGGGGAAGTCAACCGTGCCGTCTCCGAGCAGGAGCTGTTCAAATACACCGAGGACCGCACCTTTAAGATGGTCGTCATGAACAACGACGACGACTTGAAGGTCTCCGTGGAGGTCAAGCTCGAAGAGGGCGGCAAGGTGACGAGCGAGGGCGATGAGATCGGCACATGGAAGATGTATGGCGACGGCTATATCTATTTCCACTTCACCAACACCGAGGCCATCGACATGCTGTATGCGAGCGAGGAGACGACCTTCTACGGCGTCGTGCGGCCCGCATGGCTGGAAGACCAGAACAGGTCGGGCTTCACTATCACCTGCATGGGGGCGACCAAGTATGACGATCCCACCGACTACGGCAACAACCGCAGCATGGCGATGTTCATGAACAACGTCTCGACGATGGAAGGCCGCGACAGCGAGGGCGACCGCCTCGCCAAGGTATAAGGGACGTTTCATAGAGTTCTATGACACCGTCTGCGGCACAGCGCCGCGGGTTTGAAAACGACAAGCGGTTTGGCACTTCGCCAAGCCGCTTTTTGCACGGGGAGAAAGGTGTGGGGACTTGTCGCCCCTGTAAGGAGAGATGTCACGCCGTCTTTGCGTGACAGAGGGGTTTCGGGATGCACCCCCTACCTGTCGCTGACGCGACATCCTCCCCCCTCAGGTATAAGGGGGGAGGCAGACGGACTGCGTTTGAGGGTACCATGTCCGCGATAGGGCTCAATGAAAGCGTCATTTTGTCCGACTGAGCTCAACTCGGGCGTCATTCTGAGCCAGCAGAGTATGAATTTCACCGAACTGCCCATCCGCGAAGAATCTTGCTACGACCAAGCCCGTGTGAACGATAGTCGGACTTCGTACTTCGGGATCCTTCGGGGACAGCCACATCGGACTTCGTATCGCCATTACGGCTCAGGATGACGCGCTTACTGCCAACAGTCGGAGCTTTTCATATAAACCTTACCTAAAACCGAACTTTTCCAAATTTGTGTGAAATATTGTGAGATAAACGTGCAAATTCTTGACAGAACAGCGGGGCGGGAATATAATTAAGTTATGATTTATCTAAAAGATTTCAAACAAGGCAAGCTCATCTATGAGGCGCTCGATTCGGACATCCGCATCGGCATCCTCGACGAGATCTTGCAGCACGGCGAGCTCAGTCTCGCCCATTTTGCACAGCGCTTCGGGGTCTCCAACGGCGCCATCACCGCGCACATCCGCAAGCTCCACGAGGCGGGCCTCATCGAGATCACCACGGCCTCGGGCATCCGCGGCACCCGCAAGATCTGCAGTCTCTCCACCGACAAGCTCATCATCGACTTCACGGGCCACCCCCAGCCCGACGGCAGGATCGAGTCGGCGCACATCGACGTCGGGCACTACATCGACTACGAAGTCTTTCCCACCTGCGGGCTGGCTACGCGGGAAAAAGTCATCGGGCAGTTCGACGACCCGGGCTGCTTCTCCTTCCCCGAGCGCATCAAGGCGGGCATTTTGTGGTTCTCGCACGGGCATGTCGAGTATCTCATCCCCAACTACCTCAGGGAGGGCGGCGAGCTCATCGAGTTGCAGTTCACGCTCGAAGTCGCCTCCGAGGCCCCCGGCTATTCCGCCTACTACCCCAGCGACATCTACTTCTCCGTCAACGGCCACACGCTCGGCTACTACACGAGCAAGGGGGAGTATAACGACCGCGCGGGCACCTACAACCCCTCGTGGTGGTTCGGCAACATGGGCCAATACGGCAAGAAGATCCTCGTGGCCATCAACAACGACGGGGCATTCATCAACGGCGTGAAAGTCTCTGAGGTCACTCTCCCCGAGCTCGAGATCTGCCCCGGCGAGCGCATCCGCTTCCGCATCTCCGTCCCGTCCGACGCCATCCACTGCGGCGGCGTCACCGTCTTCGGGCGGGGCTTCGGCGACTATGAAGACGGCATCGTCTGTAATTTTGTGTGCAGGTGAGCATATGGACATCCAAGCATTGTCGGAAAAATTCGGCGTCAATGCCGAGTGGGGGAGCGGGGGAAACTTCCCCGTCTTTCTCTCCCGCGTCAAGGGGAAAAAGGTGCTCGTCATCACCGACGGGCATACCATGTCTTTAAGTCACCCCATCGTAAACGCACTCAGGGCCAATGGGAACGAACTCCTTTTTTGTCATTTCGAGGAGGAAGAGCCCGTGGCCGACGAGAAGACGGTGGAGCGCGCGCGGCTTGCGGGAGAGGGGGCCGAGTACCTCTTTGCCGTGGGGGCGGGTACCCTCAACGACGTCGCCAAATACGCGGGCTTTCTCCTCAAAAAGCCGAGCGGGATCTATGCCACCGCGCCCTCCATGGACGGGTTCACCTCGGGCGTCACGCCGCTCATCGTCGGGGGGTTCAAAGTTACCTACCCCGCACAGGTTGCGAGCGACGTTCTGATGGACGCCGCCCTGCTCGCCAATGCGCCGCGCGTCATGGTGGGGGCGGGCGTGGGGGACATCCTCGCAAAATATTGCTGCCTCACCGATTGGCGCATCTCGCACATCCTCACGGGGGAGCCCTACAATGAGGAGGCCGCCTCTCTCATGGGGGAGGCCGTGCGCGCCTGTGACGCGAGCATCCCCGACCTCGTCGCCCTTCGTCCCCAAGGTGCGGTAAAGCTCATGAACGCCCTGCTCATCTCGGGCTATGCCATGGTCATCGCGGGCAATTCCCGTCCCGCATCGGGCGCGGAGCACCACATGAGCCACTTCCTCGAGATGGACTTTCTAAGGCGGGGCGAGCGCATCCCCCTGCACGGCGTCAAGGTGGGCCTCGGCACCCTCGTCTCCCTCTATCTCTACAAGACCCTGCGCGGGCGGGACACCGTGCTCCCCGAAGAGGTCTATGCGGAGGCCGAACTTCTCCCCACCCCCGCGGAGACGGCGGAGAAATTGGCGTCGCTCGGGTGCCCCGTCAGGTTCTCCTCCCTCGGCATCCCCGCGCAAACGGTGCGTACCATGTTCAAGGAAGCCTATAAGATCCGCGACCGCTTCACCATCCTCACCCTCTACTGCACCCGCGGCCTCATGACGGAGGAGACGGTGGACGAGCTCATGGAAAAATTCTACTGACCGCAAAACGTGCGGCGGAAAGCTACGGCTCTTTCCGGCAGCGGGGGCTTGGGCGGCCCGTTTGTGATGATCAGATAAAAATCCGCGCAAACGGGGCGGATGTTTTTGACAGGAAAATCAAAATATTCTATAATAAAAGGTAAGAACGACAGGGGGAAAGCATGTTACAGGTAAGAAATCTCGTGAAGAGGTATGTCGCGAAGGGGGAGACGGTCACGGCGCTGAACGGCGTCTCGGTGGACTTTCCCGAGCGCGGCATGGTCTTCCTCTTGGGCAAATCGGGGAGCGGCAAGAGCACCCTCCTCAACATATCGGGCGGGCTCGATGAACCCGACGAGGGTGAAGTCATCGTCAACGGAAAGTCCTCCAAGGATTTCTCCAAGAGCGACTTCGACAGTTACAGGAATACCTACCTCGGCTTCATCTTTCAGGAATACAACATCCTCGCCGAGCTGACGGTGGCCGAAAACGTGGCCCTCGCGTTGGAGCTTCAAGGCCAGCCGCACGACAAGGAGCGGGTAGAAAAGCTGCTCGCGGACGTCGACCTCGCGGGCTTCGGCGACAGAAAGCCCAACACGCTCTCGGGCGGGCAGAAACAGCGCGTCGCCATTGCGCGCGCCCTCGTCAAGGACCCCGAGATCATCATGGGCGACGAACCCACGGGCGCCCTCGACTCCAAGACGGGTGCGCAGGTCTTCGATACCCTTAAAAAGCTCTCCGAGAGCAAGCTCGTCATCATCGTCTCGCACGACAGGGAGTTCGCCGAGCTCTATGCCGACCGCATCATCGAGCTCAAAGACGGCAACATCGTCTCCGACGTCATGCGCGGCGAAGAGGTGGAGCGCGAGTTCAAAAATCTCAACGCGGTAACGGACAAGAAGTTCTCCCTCATGAGCGGCGCAGAGCTCTCCGCGGAGGATGAAAAACGCATCGTGGACTTCGTGCGCGCGCACAAGGGCGGGGTGGTCATCTCCGCCGAGGACGAGGACCTCGCACGGCTCCCCGAGGAGCGCGTCTCCAAGTATACTTTCGTCGAGAGGAAGGCGGAGGAGGTACCCGTGCCCGAGGATACCTGCAAATTTATCCGCTCCAAGTTCCCCTTCCGCTATGCCCTCAAGATGGGCATCTCGGGGTTGAAGTCCAAACCGCTCAGGCTGGTCTTCACCACCCTTCTCGCCACCGTGGCCTTCATCGTCTTCGGCATCTTCTCCACCCTCATCACCTACTCTTCGGGCAAAGTCGGGGCGGATACGCTCGCGGGCTCCTACTACAACGCGGCCGTCCTCGAAAAGCACGGGGCGCTGTATATCAAGAGCGCAAACGGCACCCGCGTCGAGGAGATCGACACGGGCCTCTCGCGTTCGCACTTCTCGCCCGCTGAGGCAGAACGCTTCCTCGCGGCAAATCCCGCCTTCGTGCCCGCCTACACCCTCGATATCGTCGATCTCTCCTTCTGGAGCGGCTCGGTGGCCTCCCTCACGGTGACGAGCGACGCCTACTACGGGCCCATGACCTCCTTCACCGCCTTTGCCGACGCGGAGTATCTTCCCGAAACCTATGTGCTCTACGGCAGGGCCCCCGCCGATAAGCAGGAGTGCGTCGTCTCCTCCATGGTCTTCGAGATGTTCCGCCACTATGGCTACGGCGCCTTCAATTCCTCCACGCCCGTCGAGACGTATGACGACCTCCTCGGCAAGACGGTCTCCATCCGCCACAACAGCGACATCATCGGCAACGACGCCTACAAGACCAACATCGTCCTCACCATTGTGGGGATCGTCGACACGGGGGAGGACTTCTCCCACTACGCCCCCCTCATGGGCGGGCAGGCCTCGAGCGGCATGGACGCCTCCTCGTGGAATGACTTCGAGGACGAGTTCGGCTACGTCTACACCTACTCCATGTCCGCGCTCTGCTGGGTGGGGGAGGGATTCTACGACTACTATAAGCCCTCCAACACGCAGTTCTATTACATCCGCAACCTCTCCTCGGACGTCGAATCGTATATGCAATACAACGAGGGCTCGGAGTTCAGCTCGGACTTCCTCTTGAAGGATGAAAACGGAGAGTTCGTCAGGCAGTCGTTCGGGGGCGGACGGCCGGGCATGGGGTGGACGTTCTATACCTACGCGCCCGAAGCGGATCCCGAGGGCAGCTACATTGAATATTTCTTCGCCCCGCGCACGGAGAAGACGGTCTCGGCCGTGTTTGGGTATGACCATGTCGTGGACGGCACGCTCGGATACTTCTATAAAGCTCCCTACGACTTCATGGTCTCCATCCGTTCGAGCGAGCGGGATTTCGGCCGCATCTTCGGCATTCTCGGGGCGGTGGCAGTGGCACTTGCCGTCTTCGCGGCCCTGCTCCTCTTCAACTTCATCTCGGCCAGCATCAATGCCAAGAAGAAGGACATCGGCATCCTCCGCGCCGTGGGCGCGACGGGCTTCGACGTCTACAAGATCTTCATGGTGGAGGGCGTGGCCATCACGCTGCTCTGTTTCGCGCTCGGGTGTACGCTCAGCTACATCGCCTGCATCGTGGTGAACAACATCCTCATCGCGCAGGGCATCTTCTCCTTCCGCCTCTTCCTCTTCGACATCCTGAACGTGCTCATCGTGTTCGCCATCGCCTTCGTCACGGCCGCCGTCTCCACCTCGGTGCCCGTGATCATGACGGTGAGAAAGAAGCCCGTGGAGGCCATCCGTTCCGTCTGACTTCAGACATGGTACCGACAAAAAAGGTCTGCAAAGCATTGCAGGCCTTTCTTTTTTATTTGCGAGAAGGGCGCGGCGGGCCGTTTGGGCGGGCGGTTTGGGAGGGCGGTTTCGGCGGGCCGTTTGGGCGGGCGGGTTTCGTGCTATTTTTGCATGCCGAGCGCGTAGGCGCGGGGGGTGCAGCCGACGCTCTTTTTGAAGGTGCTCACGAAGTGCGAGAGGGAGGAATAGCCGAGCTTTTCGGAGACCTCGGAGGGGGAGAGCCCGCGGCGGATGAGCACTTTCGCCTCGTCCGTCTTCATGGCGAGGTAGGTCTGGTAGATGGTCTGCCCCGTCCGCTCCTTGAAGAAGGTGCACAGCCGCGTCTTGCCGTAGTGCAGTTCCCCGCAGAGCCCGCCGAGCGAGAAGGGCTCGTAGAGGTGCTCCGAGAGATACCGCACGATGGCCTCCTCCAAGTCGTCCGAGCTCTCGAACTCCGAGACGAAATACCGCTCCGTGTGCGCCGTCTCTTTGCGGAGCATGTAGATGAGGAAGAGCTCAAGCATGTTCTTGATGGCCTGCTCGCCTCCGAGGGAGGGTTCGGGGAGCAGTTCGAGGCGCCTCAGGGCGGGGTCGAAGTCGGGAATGTCGAAGGTGCCGTATGCCTCCGTCATGATGGCCTGCAAGAGCGCCCGCCGCGAGGGGGGAACGGGCACGACGCCGCGGAAATGCTCCATGGCGCGGGACTTGCACGCGAAGGAGACGATGAAGATGTTGCTGTCCTCCGGGCATATGACGAAGTGCGGAAGGTTGGGCTGGATGAAGGCCGCTTCTCCCTGCGCGACGGCGGCTTCCGTGCCACCCATGTCTGCGATCACCCCGTGGCGGTCGGCATAGATGAGCTCCCAGAAGTCGTGCGATTCCACCTCCGAGCGATAGCCTGCGCGGAGCTGTTGGTAGTGGAGGGTCACGATCTTTTGCACCGCGACGAGGTCGGTGATCTTTCTCCCGTAAAATTTCTCTGCCATGTCCCCATTATACCACACCGCGCGGGCGGACGCAATAGTTTCAGATTCTTTCTGTAAATTTATTTTCCGAACGATTTTGATATAATGCGGAAAGAATGTCTCTTGCATTCTCCGGGCGGGCGGCTATAATAGAGGAAAGAGAGAAAAAGGAGGGAACTATGACGTCTCCCGTATTGGACAAGAAATTTTATCCCATGCTTGCGGCGCTTGCCGACCACAAGAACTTTTTGAAGGGGAAGGAGACCGTCTGCACCACGCTCGTCGTGGAGCGCGACGGCGGCTACAACCACCTCTACTCCCTCGACGTCACGGCGGAGGAGAGCGAGTTTTCCTACCGCATCGCCGAGCGCATCGCCAAGACCATGCTCTGGGTGTGCGGGGGCTTCCGCATCGGCGTGCACGGCGCGGGATGGCTGCTGAAAAGACTGCAAGCCGATTACAGCCCGTCGGGGGCGCGTGCCTTTGACGCGGACTTCATGGCAGGGGTCTACGAACGGCCCTTCGAAGTGGTGGAGCTGGGCAGTATCCCCCCCGAGAAGCGGGCCTCGGTGCAGGTGGGCGGCCATCTCGAGGGGTGCCGCATCGGCTTTGACGCGGGCGGGAGCGACAGAAAGGTGAGCGCCGTCATCGACGGGGTGCCCGTATACAGCGAGGAGGTCGTCTGGTCGCCCAAGACGGAGACGGACCCGCACTACCACTATCGCGAGATCCTCACGGCCATGCGCACGGCCGCCTCCAAAATGCCCCGCGTAGACTGCATCGGCGTCTCCTCGGCGGGCGTGTATATCAACAACAAGATCATGGTCGCCTCCCTCTTTCTGAAAGTGGACAAGAAGGTGTACGGCGACTACGTCAAGAACATGTACATCAACATCGCCGCGGACATGGGTGTGCCCGTTGAGGTCGCAAACGACGGAGACGTCACGGCGCTCGCGGGCAGCATGGAGCTCGGCGAGGGCAGAGTTTTGGGCATCGCCATGGGCACGAGCGAGGCGGCGGGGTATATCAACAGTGCGGGCGGCCTCAACGGCTGGCTCTCCGAACTCGCCTTTGCGCCCGTCGATTTCAGGGAGGACGCCATGCGCGACGAGTGGAGCGGAGACAGCGGCGTCGGGTGCAAATATTTCTCGCAGGACGCCGTCATCAAGCTCGCGGAGTATGGCGGGCTCACCTTCAGGGAGGGCACGCCCGCCCAAAAACTCAAGATCGTGCAGGCCCTCGCGGAGCAGGGAGACCCCCTCGCCCTGCAAATTTTCGACGACATCGGCGTCTATCTTGCGCACACCCTTCCCTTCTACGCTCTCTTCTATGACATCCGCCACGTTCTGCTCCTCGGCAGGGTGATGAGCGGAAGGGGGGGCGACGCCGTTCTCGCTGCCTGCCGCCGCGTGCTGCAAAGCGACTACCCGAACTTCCGCGCCACCATCGATACGCCCGACGAGAAGTCTCGCCGCGTGGGGCAGTCCGTCGCCGCGGCTTCCCTGTGCGCGCTCAAATAAGACAAGAAACGGGCATACCATGTCTGCGGTCTGCCCTTCATTTTTACGAGATAAGGAGAAAAAATCATGAAGATCGTCATCACAAAGAGTTATGAAGAGATGAGCGAGGAGGCCTTTCGCCTCGTCAAGGCCGTCGTAAAGGAGAACCCCGAGGCCGTCTTGGGGCTCGCCACGGGCACCACCCCCCTCGGCCTGTATGCGCGCATGGCGGAGGACCACCGCAGGGGCGGGACGTCTTACCGCGGCATCCGCACGGTCAACCTCGATGAGTACGTCGGCCTCGGCCCCGGGAGCGACCAGAGCTACGTCTATTTTATGCGCAAAAATCTCTTCTCCCACCTCGATATCCTGCCCGAGAACACGCACATCGCGAACGGCCTCGCGCCCGATCTCGCCGAGGAGTGCGCCCGCTACAACCGCCTCTTGGAGACGATGCAACAGGACATCCAGGTGCTCGGGATCGGCTCCAACGGCCACATCGCCTTCAATGAACCGGGGACGCCCTTCGGCTCGGAGACGCACGTCGTCGCACTTGCCGAGAGCACCATCCGCGACAATGCCCGTCTCTTTGCGCGGGAGGAAGACGTGCCGAGAAAGGCCCTCACGATGGGGCTGAAAAATATCATGCACGCACGGCGGGTGCTCATTCTCGCCAACGGTGCGGGGAAGGCCAAGGCGGTCTGCGGGCTGGTGCGCGGGGCGGTCACCGAACAGCTCCCCGCGAGCGTCTTGCAGCTGCATCCCGACTGCACGCTCGTCGTCGATGAGGCGGCGGCGTCCCTGCTGTAAAGGAGGGGAGGAAACGCGATGAGAGCATTCAGACAGGCGGCCGTATACGCAGAGGGCCGCGGCATCATAACGGCGGATCTCGCCTTCGACGGGCGCATCCGTGCCATCGGCGAGGTGGGGGAAGCCGACGTTCTCCCGCTTCCCGCGGGGGCAGTCGTCCTGCCCGCATTTATCGATGAACACATCCACGGCGCAGGCGGTGCAGACGCGATGGACGGTACCCATGCCTCGATCGGGACCATCGCAAAGACGCTCGCGGCCGAGGGAACGGGGGCATTTCTCGCCACCACGATGACGCAGAGCCCCGAGAATATCACCCGTGCTTTGCAGGCGGCGGGGGAGTATTACAGCCATCCCTCGGCGGGGGGCGCGCGCCTTCTCGGGGTCCATCTCGAAGGGCCCTTCATCTCGGCCCGCCACAAGGGAGCGCAACCGCTCGAATACGTCGCAAAGCCCTCGGTCTCCGTCTTCGAGGAGTACCAACGCGCGGCGGGGGGGTGCATCCGCATCGTGACCCTTGCCCCCGAGGAAGAGGGCGCGATAGAGCTCATCTCCCACCTGAGGAGCACGGGGGTCATCGCCTCGGTCGGCCATTCGGGCGCGAAGTATGAAGACGTCGTGCGCGCGGTCGGGGCGGGGGCGACGCACGTCACCCACACCTACAACGCCCAATCCCCCTTGCACCACAGAGAGGCGGGGGTGGTCGGCAGCGCCATGCTCCTCGACGAGCTCTCCTGCGAACTCATCGCCGACTGCATCCACGTCTCCGTGCCCGCGATGAGGCTGCTCATGAAGAACAAGCCGCAAAACAGGCGCATCCTCATCACCGACGCCATCCGCGCCAAGGGGCTCGGGGACTGCGTGAGCGAGCTCGGCGGGCAGACGGTCTATGTCAAGGGCGGGGAGGCGCGCCTTGCCGACGGAACGCTCGCGGGCAGCGTCTTAAAGATGAACCGCGCCGTGCAAAATCTCGTGGAGAAGGTGGGCATGCCCCTATGCGAGGCCGTCGACTGTGCGACGCGGAACCCCGCTTCCGACCTCGGGATCTTGGGCGAGACGGGGAGCATCGCCCCCGGCAAACGGGCAGACCTCACGGTGCTCGACGCCTCCTTCAACGTCATCTATACCGTCGTCGGCGGGGAGCTCGTCTTCCGCGCCTGACTAAAACAGACCCGCGGTCCTTTTGCTTTGGGGTAAGCATGGGCCGCGGTTTTTTTTGTTCCCCGCCGTGCATCCGGGGGAGTTTTCGCGGGGAGTTCTTACTTTCGCGCGGCGGCGCATAGGATAGGGTATGAGAGTGCGTCTTCCCCACGGCGGGACGGTGTTCGTCGCCGCGGTATTTCTGTTCATTGCCGTTTTGAGCTTCTTCGTCGGGCTGTTCGAGCGCGGCGGGCGGGAGAAGACGGGGCTGTCCTTTTCTTATCATTTTCTCGTGCGGGCGTGCGAGACATCGACTTCTGCGGCGCTTGCGGGGGAGGCCTACCTTGCGGGAGGGGCGGGATACCTGCTCGAAAGCGAGGGGCTCGTCGTCCTCGCAGGGTACTACCGAAAGGAGGATGCGACGTATTTGCAGGGTACCATGTCCGAGAAAGGGGTCGAGGTAAGCGTTCTTACGCGCTCGCTCGGGAGCTTTTCGGCGGAGCACGGGATGCGGGAAAAAATCGAGGGGAATCTGACGACGCTCGACTCGGTTTCGAGACTGCTCTTCGACGCGGCCAACGGGTTGGAGCGGGGAGGGGCGCAGGAGGAGGCCCATGCCGCCGTGCGGGGAGCGGCCGACGCCTTGGACGGGCTGATCGGCAAGAACAGCGACGGGACGTTCAGTTTGTGGAACGTCGAGCTCCTGCGGGCAAGGCGGCGGGCCAAGGAGGCGGACGCGGGGCTCATCTTCGCAAAGGATTTGAGGTACATGCAGGTCGCGCTGCTCTTCACGATTTTAGAGGCGCCCGCATATTTTCGTTGAAAATCCTTGCCAAAGGCGGGAAAAGTTGGTATAATAGAAGCATGAAGTGCCTGTTTCTCTACAATCCGAACAGCGGGAAAGGGGTCATCCGCCGCAAACTGAAATACATTGAAAAACGCCTCAGCGCAGTGTATGATTTGGACATGGTGGCCACCTCGAGTGCCGAGGACATGGAGGAGCGCGTCCGCGACGGGGCACAAAAGTATGACGTCATCGTCTTTTCGGGCGGGGACGGCACGTTCAACAACGTGTTGCAGGGGCTAAGCGGGCAAGACGTTCAGCTCGGGTATCTGCCTGCGGGCACGGCGAACGACGTGGCGCATTCTCTCGGGATACCGCGTTCGGTGCGCGGGGCGATCGACGTCATCTTAAAGGGCAGGAGCGAGCGGCTGGATTGCATGCGGGTGAACGGCACGCGGTATGTGATGTATGTCGCCGCGGCGGGGTCGCTGACGTGCGTCACCTACCAGACGCCGCAGAAGCAGAAAAAGGTGTTCGGGTGGTTCGCGTATTTTTTCCGCGGGCTGGCGAAGAACATGAAGCTCGAGGTGTTTCCGCTCTCGGGGGAGTGCGGGGAGCGGACGTTTGAGACGGACGCCGTGCTGGCCTTCGTATTGAACGGCAGATCGCTGGCGGGATTTCCCGTAAACAGGGATGCGAGCATGCAAGACGGCATGCTGGAACTCGTGCTCATCAAGCAGGCGAAGCGGCCGAATTTCTTCCAAAAGATCGGGGCATACTTCTCGCTCGCGGCTTTCATGGTGGTCGGCGTGAAGGTAAAGAAGAAGGACATAGACATCATCCGTGGGGACCATGTCCGCATTCAGACCCATCGTGAGCTCGTTTGGGACTTTGACGGAGAGAAAGGGCTCGCGGGGGATATCGACGTGGAGGTGCTCCGCGGGCGGATCAGGATGTTTGTCCCCGGAAAGAAGAAGGTGTGATGAAAGAAAAAAAATCGGCAAAAATCAAATTGGCCGTGAAAAATGCTTGCAATTTGCGGCGGATTCCCCTATAATAGAGGGGTATCGAGCATCTGCAAACGGGGATGCTACTGTGGCTCAGTCGGTAGAGCAGCTGATTCGTAAT